>JAJZTV010000193.1 GCA_021847385.1 Pseudomonadota bacterium
GAAATCGCCGACCAGACCAACCTACTGGCCTTGAACGCGGCGATCGAGGCGGCCCGTGCCGGCGAGCAGGGCCGCGGTTTTGCCGTGGTGGCCGACGAGGTGCGCAAGCTGGCCGAGCGCACCGGCAAGGCGACCAGCGAGATCTCGACGCTGGTCTCCGCCATTCAGGGCGAGACCCAGGAGGCAGGCCAGGCCATGGAGCGTTTGTCCGCCGAGGCCAAGGACTTCAGCCAGAAGGGCAGCACCGCGACGGAAGGCATGCAAGGCATGCTGGCCCTGGCCGTGCGTATGGAGGGGGCCATCGCCGCGTCGGCACTGCGCAGTTTCGTCGAACTCGCCAAGGTCGATCATCTGGTCTACAAGTTCGAGGTCTACCGGGTGCTGCTCGGCTTGTCGAACAAGCAGGCCGGCGATTTCACCAGTCATACCGCCTGCCGGCTAGGCAAATGGTATTACGAGGGCGAGGGGCATGCCTGCTTCTCCAGGCTGCCGGGGTATCGCGAGATCGAGAACCCCCATATGGCCGTGCACGGCAACGGCGTAGCGGCAGTGAACCATTTTTATGCCGGCGATTTCGCGGCGGCGGTGAAGGCGATTCAGGGTATGGAGTCCGCCAGCATGCAGGTGTTGCAGAATTTGGAGAAGATGGCCGAGAGCGGTGAAGTGGATCCCGCTATCTTGTGCGTCCACTGATCGCACGGTATTTCGCACGGCATTCGTGGCCGGGGCGATGGCGATTGCACGGTAGTGTCCAATGTTGAATGCCATCTGGGTCGGTTTTCTGTTGATCGCCTTCGCGGGCACGGTGGTCCAATTTTTCGTGCTCGGTCAAGGCGATATCTTCGCCCTGGTGATGCGTGCGGCCTTCGATTCGGCCAAGACCGGCTTCGAGGTGGCTTTGGGCCTGACCGGAGTGATGGCGCTCTGGCTCGGCGTGATGAAGATCGGCGAGCGTGCCGGTTTTCTCGATCTGCTGGCGCGTATGTTGGCCCCGCTGTTCTCCCGGCTGTTTCCCGATGTGCCGAAGGGCCACCCGGCCTTGGGTTCGATCACGATGAACATGGCGGCCAATATGCTGGGCCTGGACAATGCCGCAACGCCGATGGGCCTCAAGGCCATGAAGGAATTGCACGAACTGAATCCGGACAAGACCACGGCGAGCAATGCGCAGATCTTGTTCCTTGTACTCAACGCATCGTCGGTGACCATCCTGCCGGTGACCATCTTCACCTATCGAGCCCAGCTCGGCGCGGCCGACCCGACCGATGTCTTCATCCCGATCCTGATGGCGACCTACTGTTCGACCCTGGTCGGTTTGCTTGCGGTGTCTTTCTATCAGCGTCTGCGTCTGTTCGACCCGGTGGTGCTGGCCTGGCTAGGCGGCATCACGCTGGTGGTGGGCGGTATGGCGGCCTATTTTTCGGTCCTGCCGGCGGCTCAGATGGCGAGCCATTCGGCCGTGCTGAGCAATTGCCTGCTACTGACGGTGGTGGCGGTCTTCCTGATCGGGGCCGTCGTCAAGCGGGTCAATGCCTATGAGGCCTTCATCGAGGGTGCCAAGGACGGCTTTCACACAGCGGTCACCATCATTCCGTATCTTGTCGCGATGCTGGTCGCCATCGGCATGCTGCGGGCCAGCGGGGCCTTGCCGGCCTTCGTCGAGTTGGCGAAGGCGGCGGTGCATGCTTTGGGGTTCGATGCGGCCTGGCTCGATGCGCTGCCGACCATGCTGGTCAAGCCCTTGTCGGGTAGCGGCGCCCGGGCGATGATGATCGAAACGATGCAGATGTATGGCGCCGATTCTTTTGCCGGCCGCCTGTCCAGCATCGTGCAGGGCAGCACCGAGACCACGTTTTATGTGCTGGCGGTCTATTTCGGCGCGGTCGGCATCCAGCGTGCCCGTCATGCGGTCGCTTGTGGGCTGCTGGCCGATTTGGCCGGCTTTGTCGCCGCGGTGTTTGTCGCCTATCTGTTTTTTGGCGCCCTCGTTTAATTTTGAGCGAACCATGCAGGAAAACGATGCGAAGCAGAGTTCCGGCGTGAGCCAATATCCGACGTTAGCGGCGGTCGATCTCGGGCCGAACGGTGTCGGCTCGGACATAACCTTCGCTACGCTCATGTCGGTCTGCGCCGACGCGGTTCGAGCCTTCGGGGTTTGAGATGCAAGAGTACCCAACATTAGCTGCAGTCGATCTCGGGTCGAACAGCTTTCATCTCCAAGTCGGCCGGGTCGAGGGCGAGCAACTGTTCTATCTCGACGCGCACAAAGAATCGGTGCGGCTGGCCGCGGGCTTGAATGGCGACAAACGGTTGGATGCGGCCTCGCAGAAACGCGCGCTCGATTGCCTGGCCCGCTTCGGCGAACGGTTGAAGGGCATGCCGGCCGGCAGTGTACGCGCGGTCGGTACCTCGGCCTTGCGTGTGGCGAAGAACTCGGCAGAATTCATGGAACAGGCCAAGGCCGCGCTCGGTTTCGATATCGAGGTGGTGTCCGGCCGCGAGGAGGCTCGGCTGATTTATCTCGGCGTGGCGCACAGCCTGCCGTTGAACAAGGAGCCCCGCCTGGTGGTCGACATCGGCGGCGGTTCGACCGAGTGCATCATCGGCGTCGGCTACGAGCCGCAGGAGCGCGAGAGCCTGCGCATGGGTTGTGTGGTGTTTTCGGAGCGTTACTTTCCCGAAGGTCGGGTCGACAAGGCGGCGATGAAGGCGGCCGTGACCGCCGCGCGTATGGAGACCCAGGAGGTGGCCAAGCAGTTCAAGCGCGGGCGTTGGGCCGAGGCGGTCGGTTCGTCGGGTACTGCGCGTGCCTTGGGCGAGTTGTGTTTCCAGATGGGGTTGTCGGATGGCGAGATCACCGTCGACGGCCTGAAGTGGTTGCGCGAGAGTATTGCCAAGGCGGGTGGCGTGGAACAGGCCGACATGCCGGGGCTGAAGCCGGATCGGCGGCCGGTCATCCTGGGGGGCATCGCCGTGATGTCAGCCATCTTCGAGGAACTGAAGATCGAGACCATGAAGGTGGCGCAGGGTGCCATGCGCGAAGGCATCTTGTGGGACCTGCTCGGCCGGGTGCACGACCACGACATGCGCGACGTGACTGTCGCCCAGTTCGTGCGGCGCTACCATGTCGATACCCGGCAGGCGCAGCGTGTCGAGCGTTTGGCCTTGAGCCTGTTCGCGCCATGGCGAAATTCAGATCTGCCGGATGCCGGCCACTTTCTCGGCTGGGCGGCGCGGCTGCATGAGATCGGTATCTCGATTGCCCATTCCGGCTTCCATAAGCATTCAGCCTATATCCTGGAGAACGCCGATATGCCGGGGTTCTCGCGGCAAGATCAGGTGCGTTTGGCGACATTGGTGCGCGCCAGCCGAGGTGGCATGGCCAAGCTCGATATCGCCCCGGATTATCCGGATTGGCCGCTGATCCTGTGCTTGCGGCTTGCAGTGTTATTGCACCGTAACCGTTCCGATGCGGTCTTGCCCGACATGCGGCTCGATTGCGCCGAAGGCGAGTGCGTCTTGCGCTTGTCGGACGATTGGCTGGCGGGCAATCCGCTTAGCCAGGCGGCAATCGAGGGTGAAATCAAGCAATGGCGCGGCGTGCCGGCCGAGCTGAAACTGGCCGGCCTGCGCGGGCGCTAACCGTCGCGGTTGTACCGGCTAGGCTTTGGCCGTCAGCAGGTCGAGCAAATAGCCCTGGGCCTCGAAGGCCTTGGCGCGCCGGCGCACGCGCTGGAACGAGCCGTCCGGGTTCATCTGCCAGGCCTTCACGTTGTCCCGTAGATAGGGCTTGAGCCCCTCGTTGATGACCCGTCGCTTGAGCTTGGGCTCCAGTACCGGGAAACAGGTCTCGATGCGGCGGAAGAAGTTGCGATCCATCCAATCGGCGCTGGCCAGATAGACATCCTCTTTGCCGCCGTTGTGGAAATAGA
>JAJZTV010000011.1 GCA_021847385.1 Pseudomonadota bacterium
CGCGCAACTCGGTCAGCAGACCGGTTTTCTCGATGGTGCGCTTGAAGCGGCGCATGGCGACTTCAAACGGCTCATTTTCCCTAACGCGTACACTCGGCATGTGAAAAACACCTAAAGCGGTAAAAAAGACCGGCAATTATATCCACTTGAGCGATTCGATCAAGGCAAAATACGGGTTTTTTTGCCCCCAGCCCCTTATGCGCGTCCTCGGTATCGAATCTTCCTGCGACGAAACCGGCTTGGCCCTGTACGACACCGAGGCCGGCCTGCTCGCCCACGCCCTGCACTCCCAGGTCGCCATGCACGCCGAATACGGCGGCGTGGTGCCGGAACTGGCCTCGCGCGACCACATCCGGCGCGTCCTGCCCCTGCTAAAAAGGGTGCTGGCCGAGGCCGGGGTGGAATTGAAGGACATCGACGCCATTGCCTACACCCAAGGGCCGGGCCTGGCCGGCGCCCTGTTGGTCGGCGCCAGCATCGCCAGCGGCCTCGCCCAGGCCCTGGGCAAGCCGACCGTCGGCATCCATCATCTGGAAGGCCACCTGCTCTCCCCCCTGCTGAGCGACCCCAAACCCGCATTCCCCTTCGTCGCGCTGTTGGTCTCCGGCGGCCACACCCAGTTGATGCGGGTAGACGGCGTCGGCCGTTATGAACTCTTGGGCGAGACGGTGGACGACGCCGCCGGCGAGGCTTTCGACAAGACCGCCCAACTGCTGGGCCTGGGTTACCCCGGCGGCCCGGCCTTGTCCCGCCTGGCCGAGCAGGGCGACGCCTACCGGTTCAAGCTGCCCCGGCCCATGCTCAACAGCCACAACCTGGATTTCAGCTTCGCCGGCCTGAAGACCGCGGCCCTGACCCTGGTGCGCAAGGAAGGATTGGATGCCGCAGCCGACATCGCGGCCGGCTTCCAGGCCGCCGCGGTCGACGTGCTCGCGGCCAAATGCCTGACGGCCCTGAAACAGACGGGCCTGAAACGATTGGTGGTGGCCGGCGGCGTCGGCGCCAACCGCAGCCTGCGCAGCCGGCTCGACGCCGAGGCCGAGCAAAAGCGCTTCGCGGTGTTCTACCCGCCGCTGGCGCTGTGTACCGACAACGGCGCGATGATCGCCTTCGCCGGCGCCATGCGCCTGACCGAGGCCCAAAGCCGCGACGGGCGTTTCACGGTCAAGCCGCGCTGGGACTTGTCGACCCTGGCCGCCCCCGCCGCTTAACGCCCGGGCATCACCATCGGCACCCACTCGGGGCGGCCGAACAGCTTCAGCGTCTCCAGCGGGAAGACCAGGATCAGGCTGAGGATGGCCAGGATCGCCAAGGTCAGAAAGGTGGCGAACACGCTGCTCGGCCGCAACCAGCCCCAATAGCGGGCAGCCAGGAACACCATGTCCTTCTTGTGCTCGGCCATAGCCAGCCAGCGCCGCAGCAGGCTGGCCACCAGGTAGACACTGTAACCGCCAGCGAGCGAGCCGAGCACGATGCGGAACACCGTGAGCATGTCGAGCGGCGCCCGATCCAAGCGCTTGTAGAAGATCGACACCGCCCCCACCGCCACCGAGGCGGTAAAGGCCAGGGCGACGTTGATCGCCAGCCGCCGGCGCTCCCGCGCCAAGTCCTGCTGGCGCTGGATGAAGAAGTTGTCGACCTCGCGCTTGAAGTATTCGGTCTTGTCCTGCACCAGATCGGAGATCTCGCGCTTCATCACCTGGATGCGGTCGTCGAGCACGCCGGACAATCGGTCCGCCGCATAGTCGACCAGTTCCACCACGTCGTCCTTGGTGAACTGGCGCTGGTTGTGCAGCTCGATCGAGATCTTGTCGAGCTTGACGTCGATCTCGTGACTCACACCCATCACCACTTCCTTCAGTTCCCGGCCGGCATCCAGCACGCCCTCGCGCATCACCGTGCCCAGCTTGTCGCCGGCGCGATCGATTGCCGCCTCGGAGACCTGGGTCAGGCTCTCCCGCGCGTAATCCATCTCTTTCTCGAACCAGGCCATATCAACCTCGCTTCTTGAAAACAGTTTGGCTACGGCCGCTTCGCTTAACGTTCGCCGCACTCACATTAGCCTCCACCGAAACCTATTCCTCTGACCTTCGGTCATCGGAATAGGTTTTCTTCACCCCTCAACAATCGGCGGATGTTGCCGTGATGGCGGGCCAACACGATCGCGCTCAGCACAAACAGCGAGGCGGATTCGGTGGCACCGCCCACCAGCCAGTAACCATACAGCGGGGCCAGCCCCGCCGCCACCAGGGCTGACAGCGAGGATACCCGGGTGATGGCGAACATGAGCAGCCAGGTTGCCGCGCAGGCCAGGCCGAGCCAGAGATTGAGCGCCAGCAAGACACCCAGTGCGGTAGCCACACCCTTGCCGCCCTTGAAGCCGAAGAAGACCGGGAACAGGTGGCCGAGGAACACCGCCAGCGCAGCCAGATAGGGCACATAGCCCGGCAGGCCCCAGGCCTCGGCCGCCCACCTGGCCAGCAGCACCGCGACCGCGCCCTTCAAGGCATCGCCCAGCAGGGTGATCGCCGCCGCCGACTTCCTGCCGGTGCGCAGGACATTGGTCGCGCCGGGGTTACCCGAGCCGTGGCCGCGCGGGTCCGGCAGGCCGTAGAGGCGGCTGATGACGATGGCGAAGGAGATAGAGCCGATGAGATAGGCGGCAATCAGAAGCAGCGCGAGTTCGGTCATATGCGTAAAATGGCGGCCTTTGCCTGTTGGATGTCGTGATGGATATTCTGTTTTTGCGGGATTTCCGCTTGGAAATGATTATCGGCCTTTACGAATGGGAGCGTAAAGCACCGCAGCCCGTCATCCTCGACCTGGAGATCGGGCTCTACGACCACAAGGCGGGCCACACCGACAACGTGGTCGACACCATCGACTACGCCAAGGTGGCGGCGCGCATCCAGGAAAGCATCGCCACCAAGGAATTCCAACTGGTCGAGGCCCTGGGCGAGCATATCGCCGAGATCGTGCGCGGCGAGTTCGGCGCACCCTGGGTGCGCATCGCCGTGCGTAAGCAGGCCATCCTGAGAAACGTGAAAGAGCTGGGCATCATCATCGAACGCGGCAGCCGGCTATGAGCGAGCAGTGAGGCCTTTGCCGCTTGCTGCAGAAAACCTCACCGCCCTGCCACATCAACTCGCTTGATGCGCCGCCGCACTCGCCACCTGCTGCCGAGCGGTCTGGGCAACCGCGCTGGCCCTCGCCCCCCGCTGCACGAAGAAGGCGAACAATAAACCGTAGACGATGATATGGCCGATAGGGCTCTCATGCAGCGCATACGACATAAAGATAAAGGCCGCCAGCAACACGATGGCAAGCAAACGCAACATGGAGCCTGCCACCATCAAGATGCCGGCCGCGGTCTCCACCATGAACATGCAGAACACAAAGGTGGCCGGCTCCAAACCGAAGGTATACACGTGATCGTTTTCGATAAAGGCCATGGATAAGTTCGCATGACGGAATTTGTATTCAATGCCGAGATAAATAAAATTGAGCCCCATCGACAAGCGGGCAAAAAGCAAACCCAGCGCAGGCGACAAGCCGGATGAGGCCGGTTTGATCGATTGCAGGATCGATGGCATCGGCAAGGCCAGGCGGCCGGCGCCGGTGACCAGGAGATAGACCGGTCCAGCGGCAACGATGCCGGCATAGGCCAACATGTCATAGCCGAACAAGGCCAGGCCCAGCAGATCCAAGGCGAGAACCAGCAAGGCAGCCAGCCTGACGTAGACCCCGAGCAACAGCGTCACCGCCGCATAGGCTTCCAGCCAGGCCATCCACTCCAGGTTGATGGGTAAGCGCCGCAACTCGAGGTCCGGCGCCACCAGCGTCGCCGCTTCGAACATGCCGGTACCAAAGCGCGGGCTCAGGCCGAACGCCGCCATGCCCAGCATCACCCCCAGGCCAATGCGCACCGCAAACGGCGAAAAGGGCGACAGTCTGTCGAGGGCGGCCTGCACGCCCGGCAGCATCTGCCGCACGGCTCGCGTCCGCCCCACGACCAACCATGCGCTCACTACGCCGACGCCCAACAACGAGAGCATGGTGTTTTTCCAAGAAAGATGGACAAACAAATCGGGCAGGGGACGCGCATTCCATTCGGCCATCTCATCCGGTGTCAGCACCCAGGCCTCATGGGCAAAAGCTGCATCCATCCAGCCCAGGCTCGCAACGAAAATTGCCAGGCCACCCAACACACCCGGCCACCCCTGCGGATTTATTGCTTTCTTTATGACCGACAGCACCTTCATAGAGCCTCCATATGGACGACGCCCGCTTGCATCGGGCGAATTGTTTTATTCGAATCGAGAATGGTGTTGACGCAGCGATCGGCTTCCTGAAAGGCGCGAATGCGGCTTTTAGGCGACGGAATATAGTTGTTGAAATACTTGGCCCCTTCGGTCAACGGCCCCAATATCCAAAGCCGTTCATCTGCGCGCCCGCTCGCATCCAGCGGGTGGAGTTCCGGTGAGATATCGAGCACCGAGAAGCCGTCGGCTACCGTTCTTTCGCGAAGTCGCCCGGTATCGACCATGCCGACGAGCAATGGCGAGGCGGATCTGACGGCATTGGGTTGGTCGATATGGGCGTAATACAAATAATCCAATTTGAACTCGATCGGCTGCTTGAGCGCGCTTGAGCGCAGCACCGGCGAACCGTCTGCCGTATCGGTCACGACCGTGGCCGATTGGCCCATCGGCACGGCAATCACCCCGGCATCGATCAGCGCAGCGATTTCCTCGGCGCGCGACTTGGGCGGCCCGACGATCAGACGATTAATAAGCGGCGCGACACGTTTAACGAATTCCTTGTGCGACTCCGGGGTCAGCCCACCAAAATCCACGGCATGGCGTATGCCATCACGCAATTCCCGGAACAACTCGAATGCCGCCTTTCTTGCGCTCCGCACCTCGCCCAAAGCCGACTCGAAGAGGTCCTCGGCCATAATGGACCGGAAACGACGCTGGCACGCCTCGGCATCCGCCAGATCACTACCCAGGTCCATGAAGAAAATACGCTCGGGGTTGAACTCGCCATAGAGTTGCGCCAACGACTGTATCGCCGCCTTGTATCGCCCCGCTTCCCACGCCTCGATCAGATCGGCCCGAAGCTGTTCGCCCAAGTCGCAGCCCTGCGTCTCCCTTTGCTTGACCTGGTAATAAACCAAAAGCATCTCGTCCCACAGCAAAGGCAGGACCTCGCGCACAAAATCGAGTTGGCGCATGCCTGTCCTGGCCAATTTCGCCTGACGGATTTCATCGATTCTCGCTTGGGTGAAAAACGCGGGGACATAGCGGCTGGCTAGACTCTTGCTCGTTCCCGGCCGAGCCAGATAGGGCAGACCGGAACGCGAGAACATGATGATCTTGGGCTCCGCCCCACTGGCCAGGTATCGCTTCGCCCCCGTTCTCGGGTCGCATTCGAACTTGCCGCCCCGGCCCAAGGTCAGGCTGGCCACAAGATCGATCGCGACCAGGCCAAAGCCAGCGATGCCGACTTTGTCGCCTGGCCGGACTTGAGCGATGCATTCCGAAATCGGGTAGTCCACCCTCAACACGCGGCCGGTCGTGGCGCGCTGGGCAAGCTCATATCGATTCGGCGTATGCCCCGTGGTGAGAAAAACATGATCGGCCTCAAGCTGCGTGCCATCCTCGAGCTGAACCAGCTCGCCATCCTTGAACTTTTGAATGCCGCAAGCGGCTGCATGGTGCTCGTGCACCACCACACCCGCGGGCAATGCCCGCATCGTCTCCTGATAGAACCAAGCCAGATACTCGCCCAGCAAGCGACGCGGCAAGAAGTCATCGTCTGTGATTTCACGGCCACCGTGTTTGGTCAGGGTATGCCCATCGTCCGCCAGGCCGTAGCCTTGTTGCTTAGCCCACTCGAGCAAACTCGGGCCAGGCAGCGGCCGTTCGACATCGGGGAAATGATCCTCGACAAACATCGAGACATGACCGCATTTGGTATTGAGCAGCAAATAGTCCGGCAATGCACTCGAGTGCGCACCTTGGCCGAAGCGATGCGGCTCGACGATGTGAATGTCCACGAGCCTCCCGGGCTGGGCGCCGTGTTTAATCCTCGACACGATCCGCTCGAATACACACAAGCCCCAAGGGCCGAATCCAATAATGCAGATATTGATCGGTTTCATTTCACACTTCCTATATATGGCGATGGAACAAGCTTTGCGCGCACGATGGGCCACGCGCCCATCCGGCGCGCATGGCCAATGTTGCAATGGCGACCGGTCCAAGCACCGGCTAAACCGGCTCTGGAATGCGCTGCGGGTTTGCGGTGTGAAGCGCCAAGAAATGATCGACACGGCGCGGATGGTAGGCGCGATGCATGGGATGCTCGGCCCCGCGCAAGGCCGCCAGCACCGCCTGCGCCACACTGGGACACTGAGCGAAACCGCCGGTGTTGTGCCCCGTCGCGATGACCAGGGCACCGCCCCCTTTGGTCGGGATCTGCTCGAAGATACCGAGCCCCGTTGCCGTCCAGGGTCTGAGGCAATGGCGGAAACTCTGATCGATCAAACCCTCGCCCATTGCGGCCCGATAGCGGGTCGGGAAAAATTTTTCCGCCGTGTCCTGAGTGGCCGAAAACAGCACCTTGAGGTGTTCCATCGCCAGATTCTTCGGATTCGAGCCGACATAACCATGCCCGCTGCTGACATGGATAATGGGCCGCCCCCGCTCGTCCTTCCCCACGATGACATTGGCGCCTTCGGCCGCGCCTGGCGCGGCGAAACCCTGCCGCGTGATTTTCAGCGAACGGGTCAAGGCCGGGTCTTGATTGGGGATTCTCAACCACATCCCCACCACGGAGGCGATCTTGCCTTCCGACGCCGTGCCGGCCAACAACCCGTTGCCGTAAGCCCCGGGCGACAGGACATAGTGATCCGCCTGATAGCGTCGGCCCCCGCCATCCAGCCCCACCACCCTGCCGGCATCATCCTGCAGGATCCGATCCACCGGGTGGCCCCAGGCGATAACGACACCCTGCCGTTCAAGCCAATCGATCAGCCGCGCAGCGAAGCGGTGGATATTGACGGTGAAGCCGACGGCGTTAATGGCGCCTGCCACGTTGCCGGCTTCGACGGCCTCCCTCAAGGCCGGTTGTCGGTCGATCAGCTCGCCCAGGCTCAGCTCCGAGAGCAGCGAACCGATGCCGGACTCGAATTCAAGCGCCCGCTCATACTGAACCGGTGTCGAGTAGAGCCGCAGAATGTCATGGATATAGCCGACCTCGTCGAACAATTCCGGCTGTTCCCGGCGCATCGACTCCCATAACGGCCAGCTCTCTTGGTTGAAAGAAATGATTTCCCGGTTGAAGACGGTCGGCAACCAGCTTGGGACGCTCTGGTACGCCTTGATCCATGCCAGATCGACAGGCCCGAGCGAATCGTCGTGACAGCACTTCCAGCCTGCGTCCGCGACATGCCGGTCGAACTCGAAATTTCCGGCGCTCCACCCCGTGTATCCTTTATTTAAATGATGCCGGGTCTCGGACATGGAAAACATGCGGGCGTTTTCGCCACCGAAGGTGCAGCCATAGGCCATCCAATCCTTGCTGCTCCCCATGCGCGGACCGGCATCCAACATCGATACGCGATAGCCCGCCTTGACGAGGTGATAAGCCACCACCAAATTGACAATACCGGCACCGACCATGAGCACCGTTTGCTTGGCGGCCTCGGATGCCGTCTTTATTCCCGGCACCGCCGAATCCATCCGCCCTTGGCGCAAGGCCTCGCTGCATGCCATCTCGGCGAGCTCGAAGGCCAACACCTCGGGGATCGCCTCCACTTCCGGATCGACATGCCGAATATGAACGCCGCCAGGATAATTCGTCGCCGCCGAACCATCCGCCGTGCCGAGGTGGATGATGCAAAGCCGCCTGTTGCCGATGTCGGTTAAATAATCCGGCCCGATCGGTCGCCTCGTGATCACCGCATCGGGCGACATTGCCTTGATCGCACTGCCCAGCTGGGCCAGATCCTTTTTCTCCAAATCCGGCCGATAGATCACGTTGTCATTGACCAACAACGGCTCCACATCGCGATCAAGGCGGAAATCCACCAATATCCTCATAAAGCCTCCCTATTTATATATGGCGCGTCATGTCGAATTGCGACGGACATGAATCCATCACACCTGCGCCGCCACTAAGACGCCATTAAAAAAGTTTTTATTCCGCCCTTTTCTTTCTTCTTATCTCTCGGATCGATGGAATAAACGGCGTGCCACCGGCGTCTTAACCGGTACATGCAATCGATCTATGCATGCCATACAAAACACCAATATCGATAAATAAGGTTGAGTTCCGCCAAATGGGGAGAGCGTCATCACCATGGATGTCAAATTACTGCCTGGGGCTAGGCAAGCCACGCCCGTGCCCCGGCCCAGCGTCGACCCGGATGCACTGCTTAGCCAGAACCGAGACCGGCTTTTCAATATTGCCTATGCGTGGTGCAAGGACGCCGCCTTGGCCGACGACATCGTTCAAGACACGCTGATCAAGGCAGTTCAACGTATCGACCAACTCAAGCACCCCGACTGCCACTTCAGCTGGATGTGCTCGATTTTGTCGAACTGCCTGAACGACCACTACCGGCGCCGCAAAGGCATCGAACCCTTCGATGAGCTCACGGAGGATCACATCGATGCGGCAGGACAAATCGACAGGGACCCCGCCCTTATTTGTCTATCCAGCCAGATCAGCCGCATCGTCCAACGCGTGGTGCGCGACCTGCCGATACAGCAAAGACGCGTGCTCTCACTGGTCGATCTTGAGGAATACTCCTACAGCGAAGCCGCCATCGCGCTGGGCATTCCTATCGGCACCGTCATGAGCCGGCTGGCCCGCGCCCGCCATTCACTCAGAAAGAAACTATTGCCACTCAAATAGGCCCGCCGCTCACAGCCATGCCGCCAAGAACACTCTTCGACTCGGGCCGAACGGCATCGGGCCGACGATCTCGAATCCACTCGGCCAATAGGCCGATTTAACGAAACCGTTTCCGGGCCTTGGCCCGTTTATTTCTACAACAAGGAGGGAGCACAATGACGATGAAACACTCAGCTTTATTCATGGCCTTGGCGATGGCTTTTTCGCCCGCCGCATTCTCTGCGGCGTCGGCCCACGCACTACCCAAGCCGGTCACCGATGCGGATTATTACGACAACGGCAAACCCAGCGAGGCCAAGGTCGAACTGGGGCGCTTGCTCTATTACGACAAAATCACCAGCGGCAACAAAAACATCTCCTGCGGCACCTGTCACCATGGCCACACCGCGACGGGGGACGCGCTGTCGCTTGGCGTCGGGGCAGGCGGACGAGGTTTAGGTGTCACTCGCGACACCGGGTCCGGCGAATATATCGCCAAGGCGCGCATTCCGCGCAATGCCCAGCCCATTTTCAATCTGGGCGCGAAATCGTTCACCGCCATGTTTCACGACGGCCGGGTGGAGAACGACGCATCCCTGCCCTACCATTTCAGGAGCGAGGCCGGCGACAAACTTCCGCCCAACCTAGATAATGCGCTGGCCGCACAGGCCTTGTTCCCGGTCACCGTACCGAACACCATGGCCGGCCAAAAGGGACAAAACCCCGTTGCCAATGCCGCAGATGCCAAGAAATGGGCCGGGCCCGGTGGTGTTTGGGATTTGTTGGCGGATCGCCTCAGGACCAATCCAGAGTATGTCGCGCTGTTTAAGAAGGCCTTCAACATCGAAGCCTCGGAAATCACCTTCGTCCACGCAGCGAATGCAATGGCAGCCTTCCAGGCCAAGGCATGGCGCGCGGACAACAGCCCATTCGATAGCTACCTGCGCGGCGATAAAAGCGCACTTTCTCGTGGCCAACTGCGGGGCATGCGGCTGTTTTACGGCAAGGCGAATTGCGCATCCTGCCACAGCGGGAAGTTCCAAACAGACAGCTCCTTCCACGCGATTGCCATGCCGCAGATCGGCCCTGGCAAGGGTGTCGGCTACAAAGGACTCGAAGACTTTGGCCGCGAAGGCGCCACCGGCAGCTGCCGCGATCGCTACAAGTTTCGCACACCGACCTTGCGCAACGTCGCGCTAACCGGGCCGTGGGGACACGACGGCGCCTTCAATAGCCTGGAGGGCGTAATCCGCCACCACCTCGACCCCGCTGCCTCGTTGAAGAACTATAACTGCAAGGCCCAGCCGGTCATGCCGTCTCGTCCGGACTTGGATGCCGTCGACTGCGAAGTCCAAAACCATGCCCCCAGCGTCATGGCGATCGCCAATGCCAATGAACTCAAACCCATGAAGCTCAGCAAACGTGAAGTAGACGATCTCATGCAATTTATGCATGCGCTCACCGACCCCAACAGTCTTGATTTACGGGCCGACGTACCGCAACGCGTGCCGAGTGGACTCGCTGTCTGGGAATGATGGAGAGCCCCCACGCAATCGCGTGGGGGCTGACGGTTACGGCCTGGCGTAAGCCCAGCCGCCGAACTGTCGCTTCACAATCGCCTCCAAGCCGAACGGCACATACTCCATGTCCCGATACATATCGGCCTTGGTGATCTTGAAGTTCTTCATCGATTCCTCGCACGCGATCACATGGATGTTTTTCTCCCGGGCGGCATCGATCTTTCCAGCCGCCGGCGTATCGCTCTTCAGCATATTGATCGCCGGGCCATAGACGATGACCTCGATCTCGGTGGTCGGCATCAAGGCCCGGGTATTAATGGCATTGGTAAGCGCCATATTGAGCTTGTTATCGTCGGTTACCTGCACGACGATTCCACGCTTATCGACCGTCGGGACGACTTTATCTCCCTTCTCTTTAGCCGCCACGGCGAACGACATCGAAAACAGCAACACCATGAATCCTACAAAGATCGATTTCATCACCCATACCTCCCAAATTAATCAATAGAAAATTTCCGCAACGAGGCAGCACCGAGAACTTCAGCCTCAACCGACTGACGCGCCAGCGTCCTGGTTTATTCCACCCACGCCTGCATTCGCCCGGAATGGAATATTCCGATCGCGATCCGCGTCTTATCTCACACCATTACCGGCCGTTGCTTCCCACATAGCGATAACACGAAACCCACTTCACCCTTTGTTCACAGACGGGAGATCTCGATGAAATTGCCACACCTCGTGTCCATGCTGTTGTTGGCGAGCAGTGCCATTCTGCTCGCGCCCGCCGCAGTAGCCGATGCCAAACCGTCCGCCACCAAGGACCAAATCGTCACCCTGATCCATACCGGCGATTTTCATGGCCACCTGATTCCACGCCCCAATGTGCGTAGCGACGCGGAGGGCAAACTCATGGAAGGCGGGCTCGCACGCGTGTACACGGTGATCCACCGGATTCGCAAACAAGACCCCGATGCCTTGCTGATCCACACCGGCGACACGATCCAGGGCTCGGCCGAAGTGCTCTATACGCGTGGCCAAGCCATCGTCGATGTCGTCAACGAATTCAAAATCGATGCCTTCGCGCCGGGCAACTGGGAGTTCGTCTATGGCACCGAACGCTTTCTCGAACTGTTCAGCGATGCCGGCGGCAACAAGCCGATCGCGCCATGGGGTGCCGTGGCGGCCAACGTGTTCAGGGCCCCGGCCGGCCATCCGCTCGGCAAGCCCTGCCCCAACCGCAACGGCGAACGCGTGTTGCCGCCCTATCTGATCAAGCAGGCCGGAAAATCCAAGGTCGGCATCATCGGCCTGACCACCGACCGCGGGCCGCAAGTGGTCGGCTCGGCCGTCACCGCCGGGCTGTGCTTCTTGAAGAACGGCAGCGATGGCAGCGACAAAGGCACCACCTTCGGCGGCGTCGATTCGGAACTGGCCGACCAAGTCAAGGCATTGCGCGGCCAAGTCGATGTGCTGGTGCTCGCATCGGAAATGGGTCTGGCCAACAATATCCGCCTAGCCAAGAAGATTCCCGGCATCGACGCCGTACTGTCTTCCGACATGCATGAGGAGTCGGTCAAACCGGTCACGGTCAAGCATGCCGACGGCAGCCAGACCTTGATCGTCGAGGAAGGCCAGGATGGCACGATGCTGGGCCGCATCCGGTTGCACATCAAGGACGGCAAGGTCGGCAAAACGGAGTGGCAGGCCTACAGCATCAACAGCAAGATCAAGGAAGACAAGCGCATCGCCAAACTGGTGGCCGACGTGCGCAAAACCTTCGTGACCGGCCCGGACTTCTACGCACACGTCAACCCATTCAATGGCACCAAGCTCAAGCGCCCGATCGACACCGTGGTCGGCTATACCGATACCCCGCTGCATCGATCAAACTTCTCGCACGAGGGCATGCCGGCGGTGATCGAGGGTTCCTCGCACGACTTCCTGACCGATGCCTTCCGCACCGTTGCCGGCGCCGACATCGGCGCGATTCGCGGCTTCCGTTACGGCACCCATGTGCGGCCCGGCCCGATCAAGATGGAAGACCTCTATCACTTCATCCCAATCGGTCCGCAAATCGCCAAGGCCGACATCAAGGGTAAGGCGCTCAAGAACCAGATCGAAAATGCGGCCGACGGCTCGCTCAACCCCGATGTCACCAAATGGACCGGCGGCTGGTTGTTCAACTTCAGCGGCCTGAGCATGGACCTCGACCCCTACCAGGCGGCCGGCCAACGCGCCTTCAACATCAAGGTCGGTGGCCAGGCACTCGACCCCGAGAAGTCCTACAGCTATGCCTCATATTGGTATAAGAACGATCCTTGCCTGATCAACGTGGTACCGATCCCCGGCTGCAAGGCCACCGATGGCGTGCCCTCGAACGTCACCTTGCTCAAGGACGACGACGGCAGCGCGATGGACGCGGCCGAAGTGGTGGTGCGCTATCTCGAGGGCCTGCCGAAGAAAACCGCTCACGTCGAGCTGAACCGCATCACGCTCAAGGACAAGGCGAGCGGCCAGGCAACCAAGCTGCCCCATGCCCAATTTGGCTTCTCCGAGGTGCAACCGCTGTGCGGGGCAGCCACGGCCTGCCCCTGACAATTCGTCTCCAGCCGCATGGTGGTGCGGCCTCCACCCCCGGCGCAAGCCGGGGCTTTTTATTGTTCACCGGTTTTCAGTGTCACAGGCAACGCTGCCAGCCTTAAGTCACCCTGCAAACTGCCTGATTGTGTGTTAAATAACGGCACACCGATGGGACGGTCATGCCATGACCTTAACAGCGCAGTTACCCGAGCCCAAGGGCGAGTGACACGGCCTTCGTTTCAAGCCAATTCGACCCCACCGACGATCCTATGTGTGCTGCACGCATGGAAGTCGAGGTCTATTTAGATCATCCTGAGCTGTAAGGAGAAAACCATAGTTACCACCGAGCTGCTCCTCGCACCCCAGCTTTCACTCCTTAATCTACTTGTGGCCGGCGGCATTCTGCTGCTCGCCTATTTCATCCGCGGCGTCTCCGGCTTCGGCTCGGGCCTGGTCGCGGTACCCCTGCTGGCGTTGTCTTTGCCCCTGCAATTCGTCGTGCCGTTCATTCTGTTGACCGACTTCACCGCCTCGCTCGTGCTGGGTGGCAGCAACCGGAAACTCGTGAATTGGGATGAGATCAAACCTCTGGCGCCAGGCAGCATCGTCGGCATTCTGCTGGGCGCCACCTTGCTGTTGCAGCTGCCAAGAGAACCCTTGTTGCTGACGCTCGGTCTCTTCGTGCTGGCCTTTGCCGTGCGCAGCCTGCTCTATCTGCATGGCAGCAAGCCGATCTCGCGCTGGTGGGCCTTGCCAGCCAGTTTGACCGGCGGCACCGTGGGCGCCCTGTTCGGTACCGGGGGCCCGCCCTATGTAATCTACTTCAGCCACCGCATCCACGATAAAGGGGTATTTCGCGCCACCACCTCGGCCTTATTCATCATGGAAGGCTGTTTGCGCGGCGTGGTCTTCCTCGGCACCGGCTTGCTGCTGCAGTCCGGCATATTGATGGCCTATCTCGGCGCACTGCCGATCATGGCCTTGGGGCTTTGGCTAGGTAGCCGTGTCCACGTCGGTCTTAGCAGTGCGCAGATGGCTCGCACCATTGGCATCCTGCTGTTGCTGAGCAGCCTATCCCTGCTGTGGAAGGCCTGGCATTGATTTGATAGCGGGGCGGCTGCGCGCCGCCCCATCCCGCTTACGGGCGAATGTAGGCGTAGCCTTCTTTTTGCTTCTGCATCAGTTCAGGCACACCCGACTTCACAAAACCGATCCCCGGCAACATGTCGGCCTGGCTCAGCTTCTGTTTGCGCATGGTGTTCTCGCACGCGACCATCGCGATGCCATCGGCCGATGCTTCGGAAACTCGTCCCGCCACGGCGGAGTCGAGCTTGAGCATACCCAGCCCCGGACCATAGGCCACGATCTCGATTTTGACCTTGTCCTTGCCGTAATCCTCCTGGACGTTCTTGGCATTGTTGAGTGCCAAGTTCCATTTGCCCGGGTCGTTATCGCTGACTTGGATGACGACCTTGGCCATATCGTCCTGGGCCTTTGGCTTGGCCGCCTTCTGCGCCGCCTCGACCGGCTGAACCAGACCGACACAAGCCAAAGTGCTGGCCACTACCATCAACACACGCAATGCTCGCTTCATTGTTGGGTCTCCTGAATAAGGTTTATCGTCGCAGAAACACAAAACGCCCTGCAGTGGATAAAGATGCCCCAGCGGTGAGAATTATTCCAACAAAATATTTTTCAGGCAGCGCGGAATAAAATACGGCCGGCATCGTCGTCAACCGCGCGGATGATGCTGCGCATGCAATTGCTTCAACCGCTCGCGTGCGACATGGGTATAGATCTGGGTGGTCGAGATGTCGGCATGGCCCAATAACATCTGCACCACGCGCAGATCGGCGCCGTGGTTCAGCAGATGGGTGGCGAAGGCGTGGCGCAGGGTATGCGGCGACAGCGCGACCCGCACACCGCCCTGCAGGGCATAGCGTTTGATCAAGTACCAGAAGGCCTGCCGCGTCATCGGCCCACCGCGCGCAGTCACAAACAAGGCATCGCTCGCTCGCCGGCCGAGCAATTCGGGGCGCGCCGTCTTCAGGTAGCGTCTGAGCCAATCCAACGCTACCTCGCCGACCGGCACCAACCGTTCCTTCGAGCCTTTGCCGAAGATGCGCACCACGCCCATGTCCAGGCTCACTGCCGCCATCGGCAACTGCACCAGTTCCGACACACGAAAACCGGCGGCATACAGCATCTCCAACATCGCCCGGTCGCGCAGGCCCAAGGCGGTCTCGGCAGCCGGGGCATCGAGCAGGGCCTCGACATCGGCTTCGGTCAGGCTCTTGGGCAGCGCACGCGGCAGCCGCGGCGGCTCGATGGTCAGGGTCGGGTCGTCCGCCTTACGGCCTTCGCGCAGGCAGTGGCGATAAAAACGCTTCAAGGCCGAGAGCTGGCGCGCCAAGCTGCGCGCCGCCACGCCTTGGCCCAAGGTGCGGTGGGCAAGGAATTGCTCGATATCGGCCTTGCCGGCCGCCAGCGGGTCGCTGCCGCGCCCGTTCAGCCAAGCAAAAAATTGCGCGAGGTCGCGCCGGTAGCTTTCCAGCGTACGCTGCGACAGACCGTCTTCCAGCCAGAGGGCATCGCAAAAGCCATCGAGCAGGGACGAAGCCCGCTCGCCCAACCCGCTCCCGCCAGGCGAGGATGAAAGGGACGCCGAGGCGCTGCGCGCCGCCGCCTTAGATCGCGTGCTCATGCCGCAATAGCCAGCGCTTGATCTCGATGGCGGCCCCCGCCGCGTGATGATCGAAGCCCCCTAGGCCTGCACTCGACACCACCCGATGGCAGGGCACGACGATCGGCAAGGGGTTATCGCCCAGGGCCTGGCCCACCGCGCGCGCGCTCGATTCCAATTGCCGGGCAAGCTCGCCATAGCTGCGCGTTTCGCCGACCGGTATCTGCATCAGCGCTTGCCATACCCGCTGCCGGAACGGCGTACCCTGCAAGCGGATGGGCAGATCGAAACGATGGGCCGGATCGGCCAGATAGGCTTGCAACTGCTCGGCCACGGCAGCGACCAAGGCGTCATCCGAGCCCCGGCTCGGCGTGTCGGCCGGCAGAAATTCGAGGCCGGTCAAGCTGCGCTCGGCAATCCGCACGCCCAGCACCGCGAACGGCAAGGCCAGACAGGCGCTGTACTCAGCGCTCGGCGTCATTGCCGGGGGCATCTTGGGCCGCCCTAAGCAAGGCATCCTGCCGCACGACATCGTCGATCAGGCCGGCGCGCTCCAAATCGCGGGCGGCATGATTGCGTGCGAGCAGGGCCTGATTGTCCGAGGCGTCGGCGGCGGACAACAAATAATGCGCCGCCGCCTCGGCCCAGCGGCCGCGCCGTTCGGCCACCGCCCCGCGCAAGTCCCAGACACCGCGTAAATTGGCGGGAAAGGCATAGACGAAGAGCTGGCGCGCGATACGGTCCACGCCATCGACATAACCCTGACGCAACAATTCATCGGCCTGGCCCAGCGCCGACTTGGTCTCCGCATCGGTCATCGGCTCGCGCAGCGCCAATGCCAACGTCAGCCATTCGAGCGCACGCGCACCGTGATGGACCTCGGTATTGATCTCGGCCTGCTGCAGATACCAGGCACGCGCCGGCAGTGCCGAGGCCGTTGCGCCCACGCCGTCCCACCAGCCTGCCGCCAGCGCGACATCGCCGGCAGCGCGCGCCTGCTTGCCCAAGCGATAGCGTAGCGTTTCGGTCATGCGCGGCAGCGCAAACGGCGCATCGCCCAGCACCCGAGGGGCAAGCGTAGCCAGGCTATCGGCCAGCGCCTCCTGCGCCTGAATGCGCAATCTTTCATCGCCCCCCCGGTTTGCCAACCAGGCCAACAAGGCCCGCGCCTCGTGCGGCGACCGCGTCAGCCGTGCCTTCGCCTGTGCCAGCCACACGGCATCCATGCCTACGAGCCATTGCTGGCGGTTGGCGGTCGCTTCCGCCAATGCGAAATAGGCCCGCCAGAGATCGAGCGCATTGCGGCCCCACGCCGACTCCACACCCACCAGGTGTTCCAGACTCTCCACCTTGAGCACTATGTCATTCCTATCCTCGGCCAAACGACGCAGCCCCTGCCACGCCATCGCCGACGCCGGTCCTTGGGCCTGGGCACGCAACTGTTTCTCCACTTTTTCCGGCGGCACCTGTTCCAGCCGGTATTGCGCCAATAGGCGCAAGGCGCTGTTCGCCGCCAGGGCATCGAGCAACTCCAAGGCGGATTTCGGCTGGCGCGCATCGAGCAGACGCAGCGCGGCCCACTCGGCCAGCAGGCTCTGCCCCGGCTCCTCGCGCAGAAAACGCAACATGACCGGATTGGCCACCTCGGGGCTTTGCGCGATCTGTTCCGGCGCGAGCCAGCTTTGTGCAACGCCCGCCTGCGCGCGGTGCAAGGCCGCTGGCGTCACGCCTTCGCGCCAAAGCACCTGCGCCCAATGTGCCCGAGCGACCAACCAGTCTTGCCGCGCAGCGGCCCGGTCGGCCAAGGCCAGGTGATAACCGATCCACGCCGCCGGCTCCGCCCGCCTGCGCGGGGGCGGCAAGGCCAAATCCGGCCGTTGCCGGCTTTGGCTCGCCGCCAGCCAATACACATCGCGCCAGGCCGAGTCGGCCTGCTGGTCTTGCAAAGCGGTGCGGGCGAGCTGCATCGCAAGGTCGGGCGCGCCGGCGGCAACCAGGCGCGCGGCTATATCGGGGTCATCCACCGCGCGCGCCGGCACGGCCAAGCCGATCAAAACGAGGAAAGCGAATATGGAACGCATGCGGGCCATTCTAATCGCAGGCCATAAAGCGCAAAAGCAAGAAAAAGGCCGCGCTCGGCGGCCTTGGCTTAAAGATGCGGCCCGATCTTCTGCCGCAGGAACTCGTGGAAGTGGACCATGCCGTCTTCCATCGGCGATTGGTACGGCCCGGCCTGGCTGATGCCCTGCTCGTACAGGGCGCGGCGCCCGTGGTGCATGCCGTAGCAGATGTCGTCGTCCTCGATGGCGGTCTCGCGATAGGCCGCCTGCTCGGCCGCGACGAACTCGGGCTCGAACAGCGCGATGTCCTCGGGGTAGTAGTACTCGACCACGTTGAGGCAGGACTCGATGCCGGTCGGGATGATGTGCGACACCACCAGGGTGTGCGGATACCACTCGACCATGATGTTCGGGTAGTAGGTCAGCCAGATCGCACCGTGCGCCGGCTCCTTGCCCGCGTAGTAGCGCTTCACCTGCTCATGCCACTGGCCGTAGACCGCGCTGCCCGACTTGGCCAGGTGATTGTTCACGCCCACGGTCTGCACCGAGAACCACTCGCCGTATTCCCACCTGAGGTCGTCGCAGTTGACGAAATTGCCCAGGCCCGGGTGATAGGGCACGACATGGTAGTCCTCGAGATAGACCTCGATGAAGGTCTTCCAGTTGAAGTTGTACTGGGTGACCACCGTGTTGTGGTAGACGTAGCCGGAGAAGTCGAGATTGGCCGCGGTCGCCATGCCGGCCAGGTCCTTCAGCACATCGCGCCGGCCGTTGAACAACAGGCCATGCCAGGACTGCAGCGGGCTCTTGTTCAGGTGCAGGCAGGGATTGTTCGGGAAATGCGGCGCGCCCTTGAGCTGGCCGTCCAGATCGTAGGTCCAACGGTGGAACGGGCAGACGATGTTCTGCGCATTGCCGCGGCCCTTGAGCATGAGCGCCTGGCGATGGCGGCAGACGTTGGACAACAGTTCGACCCCGCCGTCGTTGCGCACCAGCATCTTGCCGCCGCCGTTCAGCCAGTCGAGCACCTGGTAGTCGCCCAGGCCCGGCACCATCAACTCATGGCCGACATAGCCCGGCCCCTGCTGAAACAGCAGTTGCATCTCCAATTCGTAGATCTTCGGGTCGAAGTACCAATCCACGGACAGGGCCGGGCTGGTATTCGTGAGAACAGAAGCGCTTGTCAGGTCGGACATGGCCCATTCCCAATCAGGAATTCGTTTATCTAAGGGGGAGGGGATTATGCCCCCCCGCCCCCCTCGGGGCAAGCCGATTCGGCGAGGAATATCGCTGTTAAACCAAACCCCTAGCGCCGATCGGATTTGAATGACCCGGCGCCGATCGGCTAATATTCACGGTTTCCACCGCACAACCCTGGACGCCGATGAGCAAGCCCGGCAAGACCACCCCGCCCAAGGACTTCGAAAGCGCCCTGGCCGAACTGGAAAGTTTGGTCGAGCGCATGGAATCCGGCCAACTGCCGCTGGAAGAGTCGCTCGCCGCCTACAAGCGCGGCGTCGAACTCAGCGCCTTCTGCCAGCAAAAACTCAGCGCGGCCGAACAACAAGTGAAGGTGCTCGAAGGCGCCACCCTGAAAGACTTCCAGCCAGAGAGCGGCAACGATGACTAGCTTCGCCGCCTGGGCCAAGCACGCCCAGGAACGCACCGAGGCTGCACTGGCCCGTTACCTGCCGGCTTCGACCATCGCGCCGGTGCGGCTGCACGAGGCGATGCGCTATGTCAGCCTGGGCGGCGGCAAGCGCATCCGGCCCATGCTCGCCTTCGCCGCCGGCGAGGCGGTCGGCAGCCACCCTGGGCAGGTCGAACCCGCCGCCTGCGCAGTCGAGCTGATCCACGTCTATTCGCTCACCCACGACGACCTGCCGTGCATGGACGACGATGACCTGCGCCGAGGCAAACCGACCTGCCATGTCCATTACGACCAGGCCACCGCCTTGTTGGTCGGCGATGCCCTGCAGAGTCTGGCCTTTGAACTATTGGCCGCGCCGGGCACGCATCCCGATCCGGCCACCCAGGTCGAAATGCTGCACCTGCTCGCGCACGCCGCCGGTTCGCGCGGCATGTGCGGCGGCCAGGCGGTCGACCTGGCCAGCACCGGCAAGCAACTCGGGCTGGCCGAGCTGGAGTTCATGCACATCCACAAGACCGGCGCGCTGATCCGCGCCGCCGTGCTGCTCGGCGCCTTGGCCGGCGGCCGGCTGGAACAAAGCGCGCGCGCCAAACTCGAACACTATGCCAAGTGCATCGGCCTCGCCTTCCAGGTCATGGACGATGTGCTCGACGCCGAGGCCAGCACCGCCACCTTGGGCAAGACCGCCGGCAAGGACGCGGCCCAGGGCAAGGCCACCTACCTCACCCTGATGTCGACCAAGGACGCCCGCGCCTATACCCAGGAACTGGTCGACGACGCCCTCGCCGCCGCCGGCCACTTCGGCGCGCGCGGCGAACGGCTGGCCGACATCGCCCGCTTCATCGTTGAGAGATCGTATTGAGCCTACTCGAACACATCGACACGCCGGCCGACCTTAAAGGTCTGTCGCGCGCCGAATTGAAGGAACTGGCCGGCGAGATCCGCGCCTTCATGATCGACTCGGTGTCCAAGACCGGTGGTCACCTGGCGTCCAACCTGGGCGTGGTCGAGCTGACCCTCGCCTTGCAC
>JAJZTV010000194.1 GCA_021847385.1 Pseudomonadota bacterium
CTTCGACGGGCAGGCTCTCAACTTTTAATTTGCCGCCGGCAGAGACTTTGTACTGCTTGCCGCCGGTTTTGATAACCGCATACATGGTGGGCTCCAACGCTCGGGTTGTTGCAGAAAGGGCAAGATTTTATCCAGCCTTGGCGGATAATGCAATGCGAATTTCGCTGTGAGTACAAAAGCTTGTTGGTATAGTGCGGCGGATTTCTGTTTTCCGGGACACCCTTGGCTTCGGCGAAAGAACTGGACGAATTTCTGGCGGCGGTGGAGCGGCGGGCCTATAAAAGTGCCCTGCTGGCCCTGCAAGACCACCATTCGGCCCTGGATGTGGTGCAAAACGCGATGCTGAAGCTGTGCGAACGCTACGGCGAACGCCCGTCCAATGAGTTGCCGCTGATCTTCCAGCGCATCCTGCAGAACGCCATTACCGACCATTTCCGGCGGGCCAAGGTCAGAAACTTCTGGACGACCCTGCTGTCTCCGTTCAAAGGGGCCGACGACGAGGAGGCCGGCGACAGCCTGGAAGCCCTGCCCGGGGCCGTCGATACCCGTCCTGGGACCGACCCGGCCGGCATGGCCGAGTCCAGCCAGCATTTGGCCGTCATCGAACAGGCCCTGGCCGAATTGCCGCCGCGTCAACGGCAGGCCTTCCTGCTGCGTTACTGGGAAGAGATGGACATCGCCGAGACGGCCAAAGTGATGGGGTGTTCCGAGGGGAGCGTCAAAACCCATTGTTTTCGGGCAGTGAACGCGTTGTCGACCAAGTTGAAAGAAAAGGGCATTCGCTTGTGAACGAGCAGGAATTCATCGCCAAGGTCACCGAGGCGCTCGACGAGGGCGCCGGCCGGCTGACGTCGCCTACCGTCGAAGCCTTGCGGGCCGGCCGGCGCCGGGCGTTGGCCGGCCGTCGGCAACGCGATGCCGGTGGCGCGCATGCCTGGGTGGCGGTGCTCGGCTGGGCCCATCACCACAGCAGGATGTTCTGGCTGTTGCTGTTGTTGGCCGTATTGCTCGGCATGGTGGGCTACCAGATGCTGAATGATCAGGATGCCTCGGACCTGGATATCCAGCTCCTGACCGACGATTTGCCGCCGCAGGCTTATCTTCATGGGGATATGGGCTCATGGCTCAACGCACGCGAGCAATAATCCTGTTTGGGTTGTTGGCCCTGGCACAGCCGGCCCTCGCTGCCGAGCCGTATGTGTTCCGTTTTTGGAGTGAATTGACGGCGGAGCAGCAGAAGGCGCTGGCCCCAGTGGCGGAGGATTGGAACAACTTTCCGCCCAGGCAGCAGACCCGGCTGCTGAAAGTGGCCAGAAGTTACGGAAAGTTGAGCGCGACCCAGCAGCAACGGATGCAGGCGCGTCTACGCGCATGGGTTCAGATGACGCCCGAACAACGCCTGCTGGCACGGCGGAACTACCAGAAGCTGATCGAATTGCCGGCGCAGAAGCAGGTGCAGGTCAAGCAGCGCTGGGCGCATATCCAATCGGAAGGCGCGCCCGAACCGGAGCCGCCGGAAACGCCGTAAAATCGCCCCCTTCATTTATTGCCAAGCCGGTTTCCCGGCAATGTCTCCGATCGTGCCCGAAACGCCATCTTTCTCGAGGCGGCTGGTCTGCCTGTTGTATGAACTGTTGATCCTGCTTGCGCTTTGGCTTGCTGCAGGGTTTCCCTTCGTTGGTCTGACCCAGGCACTCGATCCGGTTTGGATTCGCCCGTTGTTCCAGCTCTATCTATTGACGCTGGGGGGGGCTTATTTCGTTTGGTTCTGGACCCATGGCGGGCAAACCCTGCCGATGAAGACCTGGCGTTTGCGCTTGGTCACGCAAGAGGGCGGCACCTTGGGCTATGGTTTGGCCGGGTCGCGATATGTCTTGGCCGTGGCCGGCTATCTGCTGTTCGGTCTCGGTCTGTTCTGGGCCTTGTTCGATCGCGACCGCCAGTTTTTGCATGACCGGCTGCTGGGCACGCGTCTGATCGTGATGCGCTAACGCCGTTCGGCCAGCCAAAGGCCGGCGACGGCGATGCCGGAAAAGACGATGACCGGCAGGCTGGCGCTGAGGGCGGGTGGCCAGTCGTTGAGCAGGCCCAAACGGGCCGACAGGCGGTTGAGCAGATAGAAGATCAGGCCGATCAATACGCCGAGCATGACCCGAGCGCTGGTGCCGGTGCCGCGTGGCTGCAAATAGGCGAAGGGCAGCGCGAGTAGCAGCATGATCGGGGCGGCCAGCGGGTAGACGATCTTGGCCCAGAGCGCGATCTCGAACCGCGTGGTTTTCTGCCGGTTTTCTTTCAGGTGGCCGATATAGGCATACAGCGTCCGCAAAGCCATGCGGTCAGGTGCCACGGTCAGTACCGACAGCAAATCCGGCGTGATGCTCGAAGGCCAATCCAGGCGGGGAAAGTGTTCGATCGTCGTGCCCTCGGCAGACAGCCGCGTGCGTTGGACTTGATTCAATTGCCAATAGCCGGCGCTGGACCATACCCCGGTCTCGGCGGTCTGGATCAACTGCAAATGAAAGTCCGGGTCGAATTGGAATACTTGCAGGCCGACCAAGGTGCTATCCGGCAATACCTCTTGCGCGTTGACGAAGCTATGGCCGTCCTTGGCCCACAAGCCGCTCTTGAATTCCTGCGCGACGATCTTGCTGGTGGTGCGCAATTTGATTTGCTGGGCGGCCTGTTCGGCGACCGGCGTGACCAGCTCGCCCAGCAGCAAGATGGCCAAGGCGAAAGAGGCGCCCAGCCCCAGCATCAGCTTGATCAGCTGCCGTGGTGACAGGCCCGAGGTGCGCATTACGTTGAATTCGGAATTGACGGCCAGTTGTGCCAGCGCGAACAGGGCGCCGATGACGACCGCGATCGGCATCAGTTCGTGAATGCGGCCGGGCAGGCGCAACAGCACATAGAGTAAGGCCTTCACCATGGTGTAATTGCCTTCCCCCAACGAGCCCATTTCCTCCAACAAGTCGAAGAAGCTGAACAGCAGCAGCAATACGGCCAGGGCCAGGCCGACCGAGGCCAGGATCAGCGTTGCCAGGTAGCGATTGAGTATGCTCATCGGCGCCACCGCCATTTGCTCGGCCCGCGCATGCGGAACCAGAACAACACCAGAAGCAGCGCCGCCATCGAGCCATGGATGTACAGCATGCCGCGGATTGCCGTCAGGCTTTCGTGCACGATCCAGCCTTCGCTCAGGCCGATCAGGTTGTTGTAGACCGCATAGATCAGCACCGCGAAGAGGATGTTCAGCGAACGTCCGGCCCGCGGGTTGACGAAGCTCAGCGGGATGGCGAGCAAGGCCAGAATCAGCGCGCTGATCGGGTAGCCTAGGCGCCAGCTCCATTCGGCTTGGTTGTCCGGCGTCGGATGGCTGAGCAAGGTCAGCGTCGAGCGCTCCCTGGCCTTGTCGCTTCTGGGTTTGGCGATACTGGGTTCGAGCCGGAAGGCATAGCGCTCGAATTCGATCACGCGATAATTCGGGGTGCCCGGCGTGCCCTCGTAACGGTGGCCGTTTTCCAAGACCAGGAAGGGATCGCCGTTTTCCATGGCGACGTGCTTGCCTTCGCGCGCCACCACGATGCCAGTGCGGCCATGCTGTTCGGAGCGAATGAAAATGTTGCGCACGCGGTTGTCCAGGTTGTCGCTGGTTTCGACGAAATAGACTTTTTTACCGTTGGCGGCCTCGACGAACAGGCCGGGCGACAGGTTGGAGGAATCGTCCCGGTTGCTGAGATAGCTCTCGTAGGCCACCCGCTTTTGCGCGGCCCAGGGCAGCAAGACCAGGCTGAACAGCGCGATCAGCAGGCAGATCGGCAAGGCGAACAGCAAGACTGGCCTGAGCCAGCCCATGTGACTCAAGCCG
>JAJZTV010000195.1 GCA_021847385.1 Pseudomonadota bacterium
CATACCCGGTGCATTGTGTAGGTATGTGCGGCGGTATCGTTACCGCCTTGTCGCTGCAAACGGGCAGGCGGCAACCGTTCGGTTTTCAGTTGGCCTACAACGTCGGCCGCATCGCCAGCTACACCCTCGCCGGCGCACTCGCTGGCCTGCTCGGCAGCATCGCCTTCCTGTCCGATACGCTCTATCCGCTGCAACAAGCCTTATATCTGTTGGCGCAGGTTATGCTGATCCTGCTCGGTCTGTATCTGGCCGGTTTGAGCCGCACTGTGCTCATCTTGGAGCGTTGGGGTGGCCGGTTGTGGACGCGGCTGCAACCGCTGTTCGGCCGCCTGTTGCCGGTGCGTAATCTGCAGCAGGCGCTCATTGCCGGCGCGCTTTGGGGTTGGCTACCCTGCGGCCTGGTCTATTCGGTATTGGTCGCCGCGCTGGCCAGTGGCAGCGCGGCCCATGGCGCCGCGCTGATGCTCGCCTTCGGCCTTGGCACCCTGCCCAATCTGCTGGCCATGGGTTGGCTGGCCGAGCGGCTCAAGCGCGTCGCGCAGGACAGACGGGTAAAGCTATGTGCTGGGGCGATGGTGGCCGGGTTCGGTTTGTGGGGCGTGATCCGTTGGCTCGGTTGATGTCGGGCGGCATGGGGTTCGTGGAACAATAGAGAAGGCCGCCGATGCGGCCTTCCCCGTTTGGTGCGTCGGCTTAGGCGGCCTTGGCGTACTTCGTCTTCGCTGCCTGGGCTGCCTTCGCTTCCTCCGGGCTGTAGGCCTTGCCCGACCACAGCATCGAATAGGCGATCTCTTCGTTGCCGTTTTGGCTCCGGCCGCTTTGCTTAACGTTCGCTGCGCTCACGTTAGCCTTCACCGAAACGGCAACGATCAAGCGGCTTTGGCGTACTTCGTCTTCGCTGCCTGGGCTGCCTTCGCCTCCTCAGGGCTGTAGGCCTTGCCCGACCACAGCATCGAATAGGCGATCTCTTCGTTGCCGTTTTCGCACAGTTCCAGGGCTTTTTGGAATAGGGGTTGGAAGGTCGCCGAGCGGTGCGATTGCTCGTGCTGCTCGAACGACTGCCAGAAGGTCACGATCAGCGCCTCCTTGCCTTTCATCGGGCTTTCCACGGCCTGGCCGATGGTGGAGCCTTCGTTGGACACGGCGCCGCTGTTCAGGCAGACGAAGCCGCCGACGAAGCCGGTGTCGGAGTGATAGGTCTTGACGTTTTCGCACAGGGTGGCGACGCGCTCTTCCAGGTCGTCCACGCTGTATTCGGGGCGTAGGACGACGCGGTTGATGGTGACGACGCCGTCGGAGTTGAAGCCGTTGATCAGAGACATGATGCGCTCCTTTAGAAAATAAGCAAAAGCTAATAAATGAGGTGAAAACAAAGCGCGATGGGCGCGCATGGCATTACCTTAGTAATTTAGTCGGATAATGTCAACAGCGGTTTATGCATGCATACGCAATTTTTATGTATTTGGTATTTATTTGTATTTGAATAGGTTTTTCGATGCTCGAGAGTAATATTCCGGGCCTGGCTTGCCAGAAAAGAACGGTCGTTCTATGCTGCAGTTTTTGAACGGACGTTCGATTTGCCATGACCCTGCGTGCCCTCCTGCTCGACTTCAATTCCTATTTCGCCTCGGTGGAACAGCAGTTGCGGCCCGAACTGCGCGGCAAGCCGGTCGGTGTCCTGCCGGTGATGGCCGAGACCACCTGCTGCATCGCCGCCAGCTACCAAGCCAAGCGCTACGGCGTGCGCACCGGCACCAGCGTCGGCGATGCCCGCAAGCTGTGCCCGGACATGGTCTTCGTCCAGGCCCGGCCGCGAGTCTATGTCGAGATGCACCACCGGCTGATCGAGGTGGTCGACAGCGTGATCGCCATCGCCGAGGTGTTGTCGATCGACGAGGTGATGTGCGAACTCACCGGCAGCTGGCAACAAGAAAGCGTGGTGCGTGAACTGGCGCGCGAGGTAAAGGCCAAGATCCGCGACGAGGTGGGCGAGTGCCTCACTTGTTCCATCGGTATCGGCCCCAACCGCTTCCTGGCCAAGACCGCATCGAACATGCAGAAGCCGGACGGCCTGACCGTGCTGCACGAGGCCGATCTGCCCCAGGCCCTGTATCGCCTGAAGCTCGCCGATCTCAACGGCATCGGCCGGGCCATGCTGACGCGCTTGGAGCGCTGTGACATCGCCAGCGTCGAGGCGCTCTGTAAAGCGAGTCGCGATGAGCTGCGCCGGGCCTGGGGCGGGGTCGAGGGTGAGCGCATGTACGACCGGCTGCGTGGGGTCGATGTGCCGGCGCGCGCGACCCAGCGTTCCAGCCTGGGCCACTCGCACGTGCTGCCGCCGCACCTGCGCACCGACACCGGCGCCTTCTCGGTCTTGTCCAAGCTCACGCAGAAGGCCGCGGCGCGGTTGCGCGCCTCCGGTTTTCAGGCCGCGCGCCTGAGCATCCAGATCGACTACCGCAACCACCATCCCTGGCAGCACGAGGCGCGCTTCCAGCCCATGCAGGACACCTTGCCCTTCCTGCGCGTGCTCTCCGCACTCTGGGCCGAGCGGCCCAAACGGCGTGAGCCGACCAAGGTGAGCATCACGCTCTTGGATCTGGGCGACGAGGAGCAGACGACGCTGTCGCTGTTCCCCGACGGCACCCGCACGCCGGGGCTGGATCATGCGCTCGACCAGCTCAAGGCGAAATACGGCAACGACGCGGTCTATTTCGGCGGCGCCTTCATGGCCACCGAAGAGGCGCCGATGCGCATCGCCTTCACCCATGTGCCGGATGTTCGGTTGGAGGGAGGTGCGAAAGAGGTTGGGGCGGGGTGGCTGGAGATCGCGTAGGGTGCGTTCCACGCACCACAACAAATCAAAAAGGGAGGTACACATGCCCGAATACCGCCGCTCCAAGGTGCCAGGCGGCACTTATTTCTTCACCCTCGCCACTTATCAGCGCGACAAATTCCTCACCGACGAGCCTTTTCGCCATGCTTTACGCGGTGGCATCGACTTGGCCCGGAAAATCTTGCCTTTCGCCATCGAGGCCTGGGTGCTCCTGCCCGATCATCTGCATTGCATTTGGCGGCTGCCGCAAGGCGATGCCGATTACGCCAAACGCTGGGCTGCCATCAAACGCCATGTCAGCCGGCAATGCGGACATTTGCTAGTTCATGGTGCAGTGTTGAGCGAATCCAGGCTGGCCCGTAAGGAATCGGCGGTATGGCAGCGCCGATATTGGGAACACCATATCCGCGACGAAGCCGATTTCGCGCGGCATGCCGATTACATTCATTACAATCCGGTGAAACATGGTTATGTGAAACGCGTGGCCGATTGGCCGTATTCGAGTTTTCACCGTTTGGTACAAGCTGGCATGTACCCCAGAGCTTGGGCAGGAGAAACAGGTGGATCGGAGAATGGGTTCGGGGAGTAGGGTGCACTCTGTGCACCGTGCAATTGGTGCGTGGAACGCAACCTACGCTTGCTGCCGTAGGCCGCAAAGGGTCTGCAGATGCGCCGACAAGGCACCATGAGAAAAACGGGAGGAATCAATGCCAATGAAATACCCAGTGATCATTCGGCCGCGACGGCATGAGACTGTCGGCGGGGTTTTTGTACAGCTTCGTTAGCTGTCACCATGGCGCGCGATCCAGATTTCGAACGTAACTTCGATCAGTACCGTGAGCGGCTTCACGACGAAGTCTCGCGGCTTGCTACGTACGTTCGTGTGTATCGGCGATTGCACGTGAAGCCTCCTCGGATTTTCGGGCCGATTTGAAGTAGAGTTTTTCCCTGAAAGGAAGCTCTACATGAAGAAATCGAAGTTTAGCGAGCAGCAGATCGTATCGATCCTGAAGGAGGTCGAACTGGGC
>JAJZTV010000196.1 GCA_021847385.1 Pseudomonadota bacterium
CCACCGAGCCGAAGCTGCTGGCGCTGGACGAGCCGGTGGCCGGCATGAACCCGAGCGAGCGGCGGCAGATGGCCGAGTTCTTCCTCAAGCTGCGCGACATCGGCGTCACCCTGCTCTTGATCGAGCACGACGTGAAGCTGGTCATGGGCCTGTGCGACCGCGTGGCCGTGCTCGATTACGGCCGGAAGATCGCCGAGGGCACGCCGGAGACGGTGCAACGCGACCCGGCGGTGATCGCCGCTTATCTCGGCGTGGGGGCGGCATGAGCCTGCTGCACGTCGAGGGCCTCAAGATCCATTACGGCGGCATCCAAGCCGTGCGCGGCATCGACATCGAGGTCGACGAAGGCGAGCTGGTCTGCTTGATCGGCGCCAACGGCGCCGGCAAGTCGAGCACGCTCAAGGGCATCGTCGGCCTGTTGCCGCACGGCGGCCAGGTGCATTACGCCGGTGCCAGCCTCAAGGGCCGGCCGACCCACGCCATCGCCGCCGCCGGCATGGCCCTGGTGCCGGAGGGGCGCGGCATCTTCGCCCGCCTGACCGTGGCCGAGAACCTGGCGATGGGCGCCTATCTGCGGCGCGACGCCGCCGCCGTGCGCGCCGACGGCGAACGCATCTACCAGACCTTCCCGCGCCTGGCCGAGCGCCGCGGCCAGTTGGCCGGCCTGCTCTCCGGCGGCGAGCAGCAGATGCTGGCCATCGGCCGCGCCCTGATGGGCCGGCCGCGCCTGCTGCTACTGGACGAGCCGAGCATGGGCCTGGCCCCGCTGATGGTGCAGAAGATCTACGAGACCATCCAAGCGGTGGCGCGCGAGGGCATGACCATCCTCCTGGTCGAGCAGAACGCCCATCTCGCGCTGCAAGTCAGCAGCCGCGGCTACGTGATGGAAAGCGGCGCGATCGCCCTGGCCGGCCCGAGCGCCGAGCTGGCGGCCGACCCGCAGGTTAGAGCCGCGTATCTGGGCGAGTAGTCAGCGTCATGCGCTTGCATGCACAGGCCTGCGTATTGCTGAACCACCAGAAAATAGGCTGTGCCACGATAAATCGAAACCCATATCTTTTGGACTAGTACACTTATAACCAATGGCCAGTTGCAACAAGGCAGGCAACTCGCTAGGTTGTATCCGGCCATAAGCTGCTGGGCAGAATGGCCGTAAATTCAATAACTCAGGGAGAACCATCATGCGCAACAGATTGCTATCGGCCATGGTTTTGGCTATCGCCGCAATCACAACAAGTTTTGCCGCACTTGCCGGCATTCCCGTTGTCGAAGGCTCTTACATCGTCACCTTCAAAAAAGACGCCGGACTAGTGCAACCACCGAATGAAGCGAACCGTGGAAAAGGAAATATTCCGTTCGCCCAGCACAGCACAGGGCAAAGCAAAAGCGCGCTGACCACCGCATTGGGCACAAAGGGCGAGGTAACCTCGATCTTCGAGGCCATCAATGCCGCTCACATTAAGATGGATGCAAAAGAGGCCGATAGACTGCGGCAGGACAAGCGCGTGCTACGCATAGACCAAAGTGTTCTTGGCAGTTTGCCCGCCACTCAAACTAACCCAGGCTGGGCTCTGGATCGACTGGATTCAGCCTCCCCGGCATTGAACGGCACCTACAACTATCAGTACACAGGAGCAGGCCGAACCATTTATCTTCTGGATTCAGGGATCGCCCTATCCAATCCAGCCGTGGCGGCGGAGTTTGGCGGCCGGGCATCGATTATCTGGGATATCAACAATGGAGTTCCATATGGCGATGATTGCATCGGCCATGGTACACAAGTAGCTAGCGCTGCCGGCGGAAATACCTTTGGCGTTGCGAAGGGCGTGACTTTGATCGAAGCGAAAATCACCATAGGCTGCACTGGCAGCGTCGATACAACCTCTCTCATCACCGCACTGAACTAGCTGGCCTCAAACGCGCCGAGAGGTACTATTGTTCTTGCCGAAACACAGTTCATAACCGGCAGCTGTTCTACACCATTTTTCTATACCCGACTGGATGATGCCGTTAAGGCTGTACACGATGCAGGTAGTATTGTTGTTGTGCCAGCCGGCAACGATGGCTGCAACACAGCCGACTATTCACCAGTCTATATACCCCAGGCATTTGTCGTTGGCGCAACTTACTATGGCCGTCTTCCTGGGGCAGACTCGCTGGCATATTTCTCCCGTATAGGTTGGAATATATCGACTTTTAGTCCCGGGCATTTCGTTCAAGTGATGGATCAAGGTGGTTCGGTTGCCACTGTTAGTGGGACTTCTTTTTCTGCCCCCTACGTAGCCGGCATATTCGCCGTGGCGTGTCAGGCAGCTGGAACATTCTGCAATAGTGGAGACACGGCTGGTATCTATACCGCACTGAGGAACATCGGCACTGTGGGCACTGTTACAAATTCAGATGGCAGTCCACTAACCGGCGCAACTCCTAGATTCATTTGGCAGCAATGGTAATTTTATGAATACTCGCCCCGCCATGAACTCATGGGTATGAGGCTGGTGGGGCGGCGCACTATTCTCAATTAATGTAATGCCGGGGGGCAACATGAACGCCAGGAACATTTCAGTTTCCGCCATTGTGGCTGTTGGCATACTGCTGACGGGGTTGGCCCGAAGTGCGGACACCCCTACTTATAAGGATGGCTACCTTACAATTCCCAGCGTCAGCACAGGCGACCAGGCCGGAAAATTTCAGGATGTCGTCTTCAAGTATACAGAGCAAGGCACTTGGCAGTTGCTCGGCGTAAGGAGCATCGGAACGATCATTACCAGCTCAGGCCTAGGATTAACGTCAATAGATAAAGTCGATGTTATTAAAACCGACTCATTCCCCGTGCAAATATTCTTGCGCGTAACGGGGCTTCTTGATGACTGTTATGACGCACGCCTTGGTCAAATTAATCAGCGGATGGAAGGCTCGCGGTTTGACGTGGTGATCACATTCAATTCTTTCACGTCATATCCGCCTACTCAGGTGGCGCCGGGCGTCATTTCCTGCTTGCCGAGTATCAAGTCCTTTCAGAAGACGATTCCATTGTCTGTTTATGGCTTATCTGCCGGCACGTATTCCTACAACGTCAACGGCACGACGGGTACGTTTACCCTGGCGGCAGACAACAAATACTCGGGCGATTATTGACATCCACTCTGCAGGCACGTCAGAACCGATAAATCCGCTTCTCGGTAACCGCCAGATCGAGCGGCACATCCCACGGATCGTGCGGTACGCGCGCCACGTGTTGGCAATCGAAGGCGACGCCGATCAGCTTGGGCCGGCGCCATTGCCTGCGGCGGTGCAGGTAGGCCAGGCTGGTGTCGTAGAAGCCGCCGCCCATGCCGAGGCGATAGCCGGCGTCGTCGAAACCCAATAGCGGCACGAAGATCAGGTCGAGTTGTTGCGCGCGCAGGCGCTTGGTCTGGCGGTCGTCGTATTCCGGAATGCCGAAGCGGTTCGGCCGCCAATGGTGGGCGTGGTTGCCCAGGCGGGTGAACCACAGGCGCTTCAACGAACGCAGCGGCAGCTTGGGCAGGTAGCAGGGGGCGCCGACGGCGAGCGCGCGGTTCATCAACGGCAGGCTGTCGAGTTCGCCCTTGTTCGGGATGTAGAAGCCGATGCGTCGGCCGTGGCGCAGCAGGTGCAGGCGGGCGACGAGGCGGGCGACTGTCAACGCCGCCTGGCGCCGTTCGCGCGGGCCGATGGCGGCGCGGGCGCGACGTAGTTGGCTGCGTAGGGTCTTCTTGTCGGCTGTGTTCATGTTGGGGGATTCCCCGCTCGCGCCGTCTAGTGCGCAATCTCGAACCCAGGGGTTCGAGGTTGGCCGCAGCGCATCCGCTTCAGGCACATGGGACG
>JAJZTV010000197.1:0-3520 GCA_021847385.1 Pseudomonadota bacterium
CCAACCAAGTGACTCCCGGTGAGATGCTCGAAACCATAGCGTGCCGCCACGTCGGCCGGCTTGCCGATATCCTTGTAGAGATCAATCGCACGCCCTGTAGACAGAATGTGCAGGTCGGGATGGCGCTCCTTGATCCAGCGCTTGACCGGCTCTGTCGCCATTGCGAGGGTGAGAATGGCGTGATTGGCTTGCGCCACAATCTCGACGTCGATTCCGAGATGCGCTTTCAACTCGTGGCCGAGGCCTGGCCAGTTGAAATCCGCTCCCTCTTCGCTCATCCCGGAATACAGGCTAATCTTTCGGGCCTTGTCACCCAGAGGCTCAGTGAACACGGCAAGCCCCGCCGAATCCGGGCCCCGCTCGGTCATGCCAACCAGCATCGGCACCATCAATTCACCGAGCCGCAGTCTCAACGCCGGCTTTTTCACCAAGAGTCCAACGATTCCGCACATGGCTGTGCCCTTTCAGAAAAATTCCAGGTAGCTGTCGACTTCCCAGTCGGAAACATGACGCATGTATTCGACCCATTCCATGTGCTTCAGCTTGAGAAACTCGTCTGCGACCGGACCTAGCGCCTCCCGAATCACCTTATCCTTCTCCAGCGCGATAAGGGCCTCATGCAGGTTCTGCGGCAGGATGCCGATCTTTTGCTTCTTGAGCTCGGTGTCGGACAACTCATAGAGATTGACGTTGTGCGGTTCGCCAGGGTCGAGTTTGTGCTCGACGCCATCGAGGCCGGCGGCGATCACCGCGGCAGTCGCCAGATAGGGGTTGCAGGCACCGTCCGGCAGGCGCAGCTCCAGGCGACCGCCGGGGATGCGCACCATGGACGAGCGGTTGTTGTCGCCATAGCTGATGTAAGCCGGTGCCCACGTCGCACCGGTCAGCGAGCGGCCAACGACTAGCCGCTTGTAGGAGTTCACCGTTGGTGCGCAGATCGCAGCGAGGGCCGGGCCATGTTTCAGCAGCCCAGCGGCGAACTGATAGGCTAGGGGCGAAAGGTCGAGACCGCGCTTATCCTTCTTGTCGAGGAACAGGTTCTTCTTGCCGTCAGACAGGCTCATGTGCATGTGCATGCCGTTACCCGGCCGGTTGGCGAAGGGCTTGGGCATGAAGGAGCAGATCAAGCCCATCTCGTTGGCGATCTCAGCAGCCGCCATCTTGAAGAAGATGTAGTGGTCGCACGACGTCAAACAGTCGGCATACGTATAGTTGATCTCGAACTGGCCGTTGGCATCCTCGTGGTCGACTTGATAGACGTCAATGCCGACTGCGAGCAGGCTCTCAACCAGCTTGTCGAGGAAAGCGCGCGAGCGCGACAAGCCCTTGTAGTCGTAGCAGGGCTTGGCGAGCGCGTCGCTGTCCTCGCACGGCACGATCTTGCCGCTGGCACTGCGCTTCAGGAGCGAGAACTCGGGTTCTAGGCCGGTCATCAGGCTCATACCCAGTTTCTCAAGGCGGGCAATCTGTTTTTTCAACGTGACGCGCGCATCGTAATCCCAGGGCTTGCCATCCACGTGGCCGTCGCAGACGATGCGCGCATAACCTGGCTGCCACGGTACCAGTGAAAGCGTGCCGAGCTCACCGACCGCCATATAGTCCGGGCCGTGCGGTTCGATGCCAAGTCCCCACACCGCGAACCCTGCGAAGCCGGCACCGGCGTTAAGGATGTCTTCGAAGTGCGCGGCTGGCACAGCCTTGGCCTTGGCCGTGCCATGGATGTCCACAAACTGGGCCAGCACCGATTTGACCTGGTGCCTGGCGAGAAACTTCTTGGCCTCTGCGAGATTCACAATATGCCCCCCTGTTGGCGTGAGTAATTGGGTTGTGCAAGTTCGCCAGCAACTTCGGCCAGCGTGTCGAAAAGCCATGCGCCGTAGGTGTTGTCGCACCACAAGCGGATGCCTGGGAGGCCACTGTCGTCGTAAGGTATGGCGGTGACGGCGACGCCCGCCATGGAAGTCAGCACTACCGGATGCGTTGCGGGATCGAGGGCTTGGAAATCGACGCTGCAGATCTCAAGGAGCAGGTCATTGAGGCACTCGCCACCAAGCAGCAGCGCTGTGTCCTGGCGCAGAACGGGATAGGTGCCAAGGGTGAGGGGAGCGGCAAGCTTGGCGGATTCCGGCCCCTCGATCAGGAATTCGGTCAGGCCCAAGCGTGCGATTAACCCACCTTCCAACGGCAACCAGGTATTGGGCACATCCGGTACCGTCAGACCCAAGGTGGCGAGCCAGGCGGTAGCGCCGGGGCCTTTCATCCCAGCGCGAGGAGTGCGTGAGACGTCCGTAATCTTGATCGTGCTCACTTTGCCTCCTTCTGGCGCAGGTTGTCTGGGTCGTAGAAGGGTGTCTTCACCACGTCAGCCTTCACCAGCGAGCCATCCGAGAGACGTATCGTGAAGGCAGTGCCTACCTCAGCCATATCCGACTGGATGTAAGCGAGCCCAATGACACGTGAAAGCGCCGGCGACCAGGCGACACTAGTAACCCGGCCCGCGATTTCGCCTTTCTCGATCACCAGATGGCATTCTTTTGGCATGTCACCGGCGTGCCCGCCGGGCAGCATGAAGCCGACAAGCTGTTGGCGACGCGGCTTGGCTGCGATTGCCTGGAGACTACGCTGGCCGACGAAGAATGGCTTGTCCATCTTCACTGCCCAATCGAGCCCCGCCTCAGCTGGCGTGGTGAGGCCATCAGTGTCCTGGCCGATGATGATGTGTCCTTTTTCCAGCCGGAGCAGGCGCTGTGCCTCGACCCCGAAGGGGCGGATGCCATGGTCCTTTCCGGCGGCCATCAGGGCATCCCACACCGCCGCCCCATGCTCGGCGGCGACATGGATCTCGACCCCCCACTCGCCGACGAACCCCACCCGCATCAGGCGCGCCGATACGCCAGCGACCATGCCCTCACGAACGGCAAGGTAAGGGAAGGAAAGGTCGACGTCGGTAAGGCTGGCTAGTACAGTCTTGGCCTTGGGCCCGGCGAGGTTCATTGCCGCCATCGCGCCAGTCAAGTTGACAATGCCGCACTCAAGCTTCCACAGGGTGTTCCAGCGCGACAGCTCGCGGTAGATCAGCGCTGCGCCCGAGGTTGTCGTGGTGAAATAGAAATGCTCATCGGCCAAACGGGCAACGACACCGTCGTCGATCACCACCCCAGCTTCGTCGCACATGACGGCGTAGCGCGTCATGCCGACCTTGAGCCCGGCGTACTTGGAAATGTAGACGCGCTCGAGAAATTCGGCCGCCTGCGGGCCGCGTATCTCCAGCTTGCCGAGCGTACCGACGTCGATCAAGCCAACCCCATTACGCACCGCCAGCACTTCTTCCTGGATGCACTCCTCCCGCGACCGCCCGACGCACTCATAATATTCTGGCCTCTGCCACACGCCGGCGGACATCCATACGGCGCCGGCAAAAACGTGGCGACCGTGCATGGGCGTGCGCCGCTCAGGAGTAAAACCTCGCCCCGCCAGATGCGACATTGGCACGGGATGGAAAAATGGCCGCGCCGTCGTC
>JAJZTV010000197.1:3530-3813 GCA_021847385.1 Pseudomonadota bacterium
GCCGCTCAGGAGCACAACCTCGACCAGCCACATGCGGCATTGCGACGATCTGCTGCGGCTGCCCGTGCGTCTGCCGGCGGAGCTGGCGTTGTGTGGCATCCATTGCCCGCGCCAGTACCCGCAGCGCGTTCATGTTGGAATGCTTGCCCTGGCTTGGGCCCATGCCGACAGTCGAATAGCGTTTCATCAATTCGATGTTGTCGAAGCCTTCCTGGATCGCGTTTTCGAGATCTGCGAGCTGCAGGTCCTCATCGAAGTCGATGAAGTTCTTGCCCTTGGGATG
>JAJZTV010000198.1 GCA_021847385.1 Pseudomonadota bacterium
AGGCGGTCGCGCGGGGTCATGATCTCGGGATAGCTGGTCTGCGCAATGCCCAGCTTGGCCTGCTCCGAGGCGGTATGCGATGCCTTGACGACGCCATCGCTATCGCCCTTCTTGGCGGCTTCTTGGGCGGCCTTCAGTGCGCCGTCGGCAGTGGTCCACAATGCGAACTTGGCCTTGGCCTCTTTCACGTCTTTCTCGGCCTGAGCCAGGGCGGCCTTGGCATTATCGCTGATGGCGGCGGTCTGGGTGGTGGCGCAGGCGGACAGGAACAAAGCCATCAGGCTGACTAGTGCGGCGGACGCGAGCTGTTTACGCATATTTGATCTCCTCATTGTTTCGTGGTGCGACATTAAGCCTAGAGCACACTCGTGCGGCTAGCGAACCTTAAATCGGGGCCGGGAGGGCGTCAATCCATTTTGCAAGGATTGGTAGATATTGACCAACAGCACTCGTTCTTGAATTCCGGAATCTGTATAATGCGCTTTTGTGCGTAGGGCATTTGCAATGCGTATTCTCCAAAAAGCACTCACTTTCGACGACGTCCTGCTCGTCCCCGCTTATTCCAATATTCTTCCCCGCGACGTGACGCTGCGTACCAAGCTGACGCGCAGCATCGACCTGAATATCCCGGTTCTGTCCGCCGCTATGGATACCGTGTCCGAAGCGCGCATGGCGATTGCGCTGGCGCAAGAGGGAGGGATGGCGATCATCCACAAGAACCTGAGCATCGAGCAGCAGGCGGCCGAAGTGGCCAAGGCCAAGCGCTACGAGGCCGGCGTGGTGAAGGAGCCGATCACCATCAATTCCCAGATGACCGTGCGCGATGTGCTTGGCCTTACCCGCCAGCACAAGATTTCCGGTTTGCCGGTGGTCGATCAGGGCAAGGTGGTCGGCATCGTGACCAACCGCGATCTGCGTTTCGAGACCAATCTGGACCAGCCTATCGCCAACATCATGACCCCGCGCGACCGCCTGGTGACCGTGAACGAGGGCGCCAACCGCGACGACGTGCTGCAACTGCTGCACAAGCACCGCCTGGAACGGGTGCTGGTGGTGAACGAGAACTTCGCGCTATCCGGCCTGATCACCGTGAAGGACATCGTCAAGGCCAGCGAATACCCGAACGCCTGCAAGGATGCCCATGGCCGCTTGCGCGTGGGCGCGGCGGTCGGTGTCGGCGGCGATACCGACGAGCGCGTGGCCGCCCTGGCCGAGGCCGGCGTCGACGTGATCGTGGTCGATACCGCGCACGGCCATTCCCAGGGCGTGCTGTCGCGCGTGCGCTGGGTGAAGGACAAATACCCGCATGTGCAGGTGATCGGCGGCAACATCGCGACCGCCGACGCGGCCCGTGCCCTGGTCGATCACGGGGCCGATGCGGTCAAGGTCGGCATCGGTCCCGGCTCGATCTGCACCACCCGCATCGTCGCCGGCGTCGGCGTGCCGCAAATCAGCGCGGTGTCCAATGTGGCCGATGCGCTGCGCGAGACCGGCGTGCCGGTCATCGCCGACGGCGGCATCCGTTTCTCCGGCGACATCGCCAAGGCCATCGCCGCCGGTGCCCATACCGTCATGTTGGGTGGCCTGTTGGCCGGTACCGAGGAGGCCCCGGGCGAGATCGAGCTGTACCAGGGCCGTTCGTTCAAGTCCTATCGCGGCATGGGTTCGCTCGGCGCGATGCAGAAGGGTTCCAAGGACCGCTATTTCCAGGACAACGAGGCCAACGTCGAGAAGCTGGTGCCCGAGGGCATCGAGGGCCGCGTGCCGTACAAGGGCAGCGTGCTCAACGTGCTGCACCAGTTGATGGGCGGTCTGCGCTCGTCGATGGGCTACCTCGGCTCGCCGGACATCGCGCACTTCCATGCCAATGCCCAGTTCGTCGAGATCAGCGCGGCCGGCATCAAGGAGTCGCACGTGCACGACGTGCAGATCACCAAGGAAGCGCCGAACTACCACGTTTAACCCAAAGGGCGCCACTGGCGCCCTTCTCATTTGCTGCGATAGAACATGCTGCACGACAAGATCCTCATCCTCGACTTCGGTTCCCAGTTCACCCAGCTGATCGCCCGCCGGGTGCGCGAGCACAACGTCTACTGCGAGCTGCATCCCTACGATGTGTCCGAGCAGTTCATCCGCGACTTCGCGCCCAAGGGCATCATCCTCTCCGGCGGCCCGGCCTCGGTCACCGAGGAAGAGACCCCGCGTGCGCCGCAGGTGGTGTTCGAGCTGGGCGTGCCGGTGCTGGGCATCTGCTACGGCATGCAGACCATGGCGGCGCAACTGGGCGGCAAGGTGATCAACGGCAGCCACCACGAATATGGCTACGCCGAGGTGCGTGCCCACGGCCATTCCCGGCTGCTGACCGACATCCAGGACCGCGCCGACCCTGACGGCAAATGCTGGCTGGATGTCTGGATGAGCCACGGCGACCAGGTCGAGCGCCTGCCCGAGGGCTTCCAGGTGATGTGCGAAAACGCCTCTACCCCGATCGCCGGCATGTTCGACGACGCGCGCCGCTTCTATGCCGTGCAGTTCCACCCCGAGGTCACCCACACCCTCCAGGGCAAGGCCATGCTCGGCCGCTTCGTCCACGACATCTGCGGTTGCGGCCAGGACTGGAACATGCCGGACTACATCGGCGAGGCCATCGCCAAGATCCAGGCGCAAGTGGGTTCCGACGAGGTGATCCTGGGCCTGTCCGGCGGCGTCGATTCCTCTGTGGTGGCGGCGCTGCTGCACCGCGCCATCGGCCCGCAACTTACCTGCGTCTTCGTCGATACCGGCCTCTTGCGCCTGAACGAGGGCGAGATGGTCATGGACATGTTCGCCCGCAACCTGGGCGTCAAGGTCATCCATGTCGACGCCTCCGAGCGCTTCATGGGCAAGCTGGCCGGCGTCTCCGACCCGGAAAAGAAGCGCAAGATCATCGGCGGCGAATTCGTCGCCGTGTTCCAGGAAGAGTCGGCCAAGCTGAAGAACGCCAAGTGGCTGGCCCAGGGCACCATCTACCCGGACGTGATCGAATCGGCCGGGGCCAAGACCAAGAAGGCGCACGCGATCAAGAGCCACCACAACGTCGGTGGCCTGCCCGAGGACATGCACTTGCAGCTGCTGGAGCCGCTGCGCGAGCTGTTCAAGGACGAGGTGCGCGAATTGGGTGTCGCCCTCGGCCTGCCGCATGAGATGGTCTATCGCCATCCGTTCCCGGGTCCCGGCCTGGGCGTGCGCATCCTGGGCGAGGTCAAGCGCGAGTATGCCGACCTGCTGCGCCGCGCCGACCACATCTTCATCGAGGAGCTGCGCGCCGCCGGTTGGTACGACAAGACCTCGCAGGCCTTCGCCGTGTTCCTGCCGGTGCGCGCCGTGGGTGTGATGGGCGACGGCCGCACCTACGACTATGTCGTGGCGCTGCGCGCGGTGCAGACGCAGGACTTCATGACTGCGCACTGGGCCGAGCTGCCCTACAGCCTGCTGGCCAAGGTCAGCAATCGCATCATCAACGAGATCCGCGGCATCAACCGCGTCACTTACGACGTCACCGGCAAGCCGCCGGGCACCATCGAGTGGGAATAATCCGGGTTTCTTCACGGGCTATCGGCGACTATCGAGAAGTTGTTTTAACTTATTGATTGTTATAAATATGTATCACGACATCTATCAGTAACGATTGTTGGTAACCAGAGCAAAGTGTCGGTCAATCTGACGGTAGCCAAAAGCGGTCTCTAAGGATTAGAATTTCTACCGTCAAGCCGTTTTGGCGCATGACGGTAAAAAATCAAGCGAAAAGCTAGATTTCAT
>JAJZTV010000199.1 GCA_021847385.1 Pseudomonadota bacterium
TGCGCATCATCGAGAACGGCTGCAACAATGGCTTCGGCCGCGCCTGCAATCAAGCCATCGAACAGGCGCGGGGCGAGTTCGTGCTGCTGCTCAACAACGACGCCCATGTCCAGCCCGATGCGCTGGACCGTTTCGAACAGGACTTCCGCGCACTGCCCCAGGCCGGCATCGTCGCCGGCCAGTTGTACGGCCCGGACGGCGCGGCGCAGCGTTCGCACGGCATGTTGCCGACCGTGCGCGCCGAACTCGGTCTGGGCCGCCAGCCGCTGCCCAAGCTGGCGCAGGATCGGGCGAGCGAGGTGGAGACCGTGGTCGGTGCCTGCATGGCCGTGCGCCGTGCCGCCATCGACCAGGCCGGCCTGCTGGACCCGGCCTTCTTTTTCTACTTCGAAGAGACCGAGTGGTGCGTGCGCCTGCGTCGGCACGGCGGGCAGGTCTGGCTCGACCCGCGCATCCGCGTCACCCACCTGAAGGGCGCCAGCACCCGCACTGTGCGGCGCGGGGCGCAGGTGGAGATGCTGCGCTCGCGCCTGATCTTCTATCGCCGGGTGTTCACGCCACCGATGGCTGTCTTGCTGAGTGCCTGGCGCATCGCGCGGCTGCTGGTCAACTTCCTGCTCAATGCCGCACTGCTGTTGCTGATGGCCGGGCTCAATCGTCGGCTGCGCAACAAGGTCGCCGTCTACGGCACCCAGGTCTTGTGGCTCGCGCTTGGCTGCCCGCGGTCCTGGGGGCTGCCGGACAAATGTCCCGAATCCGATAAGCGTTCGCGATAAACCGCTTGCCCTACAATACGCCCACCATGCCCGACCGCCTGCCCATCTCCGTCTTCATCATCGCCAAGAACGAGGCCGACCGCATCCCGGTCGCGCTCCGCGCCGTGCGCGATTGGGCCGACGAGGTGATCGTGATCGACAGTGGCAGCGACGACGCCACGGTGGCAGTGAGCGAGGCGCTCGGCGCCCGCGTGCTGTTCAACGCCTGGCGCGGTTACGGCCCGCAGAAGGTGTTCGGCGAAGGCCAGTGCCGCAACGCCTGGCTGCTCAACATCGACGCCGACGAAGAGATCTCGCCCGAGTTGGCAGATGAAATTCGCGCCCTGTTCGCGCAGGGCGAGCCTGCATGCAGCGCCTACACCGTGCCGATCCTGCCGCTGTATCCGTTCCAGGAACGGGGCCACCCATGGACCGCCTTCCATCATCCGGTGCGCCTGTATCGCCGCGACCGGGCCGGCTTCAAGGACGCGCTGGTGCACGACTCGGTGGTGGTGCACGAGGGGCCCATCGGCCAGCTCAAGGGCATGGTCGTGCATCGTTCCTTCCGCTCGCTCGCGCACCACGTCGACAAGGTCAACGGCTATTCCAGCGCCCAGGCCGAAGACCTGGTGAACAAGGGGCGCGATCCGTCCTGGCTGAGCTTGCTGCTGCTGCCGGCCTTCGCCTTCTTCAAGCAATACGTGCTGCGCCGCGAATTCGCCAACGGCATCGACGGCATCGTGGTCAGCCACATGTACGCCTTTCAGCGTTTCATCCGCTTGGCCAAGGCGCGCGAGTTGAATCGCCTGCGGCGCCGTGCAGCGCGCAAGGAATCGTGAGCCGGACCGTCCTCTGGTGGGGCCGCTTCGACCCCGACTATTCGCGCAACCGCATCCTGCGCCAGGCCTTCGCCGACCTGGGCTGGCGCGTGCTCGATTTCCGGCCGCATCTCAGCATGCTGGCCGATTGGCAGGCGGCGCTGCATAGATTGCCCAAGGTCGATCTGGTCTGGCTGCCGTGCTTCCGCCAGCGCGACCTCGCCGCCGCCCGGCGCTGGAGCCGGCGCCACGGCCTGCCCTTGATCGCCGACCCCTTGATCTCCGCCTACGACAAACAGGTGTTCGAGCGCGGCAAGTTCGCCGCGGGCAGCACGCGGGCCGAACGGCTGCGCGCCTGGGAGGGCCGCCTGCTGCGCAGCGCCGACCTGCTGATCGCCGACACCCCGGCCCATGCCGAGTTCTTCGCGCAGACCTTCGCGGTCGCGCCGAATAAAATCCGAGTCATCCACGTCGGCGCCGAGGCCGCGCTGTTCCAGGCCACGCCGCTGCCGGCCTACGACGGCAAGCGGCCGCTGGAGGCGCTGTTCTTCGGCAGCTTCATCGGCCTGCAAGGCCCCGAGACCATCGTCGAGGCGGCCCGTTGCTACCAAGGCCCGCCGGTGCGCTGGGTGCTGCTCGGCGACGGTCCGCTCAAGGCCGAGTGCCAACGGCGCGCGCAAGGCCTGGCCAACGTCGCGTTCGAGCCCTGGCTTGCCTATGTGCAACTGCCGGCCCGCATCGCCCAGGCCGACATCGTGCTCGGCGTGTTCGGCACGTCGGCCAAGGCCGGCCGGGTCATCCCGAACAAGGTGTTCCAGGCCCTGGCCTGCGGCCGGCCGGTGGTGACGCGTGAAGGGGCGGGCTATCCACCCGAACTGCAAAGCGACGGCGGCATCGTCCGGCTGCCGCCGGCCGACCCGGCCGCACTGGCCCAGGCCGTGGCCAAACTGGCGGACCAGGCTGCGACGATGTCGGAACTCGGCCGGCAAGCGCGCGTGAGCTACGAGCGCTATTTCGGCGAGCGGGTTATCGCGGACGAATTGGCGGCGGTGCTGGCAGCCGTGACTTGTCAAAACTGACAGCACAAAAAACCGGGGCCTTGCATCCGCAAGGCCCCGCGCTTGAAACGGCCTGACTCGTTAAGGATCAGTGGCCCAAGGTAAAGCTGCCCTGAGACAGTTGGCCGACCCAGTTAAAGCCGTTGAGCACACTCTTACCCGCCAGCACCGGGATCGCATAGAAGGTATAGGTGCCGGTCGGCAACTCCATCGGCAAATCCTCCACCGACAGCACCGGGCCGTTCAAATCCGGCACCAAGGTGTTGCTCAGATACGGCGCCAGCGTCGAGGTAAAGATCGGCGTGTTGAAGAACCCGGCCGACTGCATATACAGCAATTCGCCATCGGGCAGTTGCACCGCGACATAGATGTCGAAGCGGCTCGACTTGCTGAAATTCTTCAAGCAATAGCGGACATTCAACGGCTCGCCGGCCTGTTTGAAGATACCGCCGTCGATCGCGATCGCCGCCGTGTTCTTCGCCGTGCCGGTACAGGCATTGGTGCTCGAAGGCGGGGGCGTCGTGCTGGCCGCCGTGATCGTCACCGTGGCGGTGGCCGACTTGGTCACACCGTTCTCGACATACGAGGCATTGATCACCACCGCCGCATCCACTGTCACCGTACTGGCCGTGATCGTACCGGTGGCGCTAATGGTGGCCGCCGCACCCAGCACCGTCGACCAGGTCGGGGTGACTGTCTTGCTCGGACCGCTGCTGTAGCTGGCGTTGGCGGTACAGCTACCGGTCTGGCCTGCGGTGACCGTGGTCGGGCAAGAGATCGTCAGGCCGGACAAAGCGGCTGTGGCCGGCGTGGTGGTCACCGGGGAGGTGGTGGCGCTTTGGGCCGAAGAACAGTTGCCGGCTGCGTCGCAGGCCGATATCGAATAGCTATAGGCGGTATTGGCGATAAGGCCGGTATCGCTGTAGCTGGTGACATTGCCAAGAGTGGCGATGAGGATCCCGTCGCGGTAGACCTTGTAGGTCGTCACCCCAACTGCATCGGTGGCGGCGGTCCAGGTCAGGTCGATCTGCGTGGTACCGACGGCCGTCGCGGTCAAGCCAGTGGGTGCTGTAGGGGCCGTGGTGTCGGGTGCTGCACTAGTGGTCACCGGTGCAGCAGTTGCGCTTTGAGCCGACGAACAATTGCCGGCCGCGTCGCAGGCGGA
>JAJZTV010000200.1 GCA_021847385.1 Pseudomonadota bacterium
TACTTGTTGGTCAGCACCGAGCCTTGGGCCTCCATGACGGCCGGGCTGGTGTAGTTCTCGGAGGCGATCAGTTCGATATGGTCTTCCTGGCGCTTGGCTTCGCCCTGGATGGCGGCCCAAAGCTCGGGATCGGTCTTCTGGATGGTCTGGTCGGCGGCAAACATGGTGTAGAGGCCCAATGAGTCAAGGAAAGCCGAATTTTATCATGCCCTTGCCGCTATTCCTTACGCTGTGCCCCACGCACCTGTTCGCGCAACTCGGCGATTTCCAACCGCAGGGCCTTGATGTCGCGGTGCATCTCGCGCCGCAGCTCTTTTTCTTCCTCGCCGATGAACAGTGCGGCGATGCTCGCCGTCACCAGCGAGATCACCGCATAGCCGAGCAAGACGATAAACACCGCGAACACACGGGAGGTCAGGGTAGTCGGCACAAAATCGCCATAGCCGACCGTCGCCGCGCTGGTGAACGCCAGCCAGATGCCTTCACCGTAGCTGTGCACGGTCGGCTCCAGCCAATAGAAGCCGAGCCCCGCGCCGGCCAGGGTCATGGCCGCCAGCAGCAACACCGCCCCCAGACTGCCGGGCCGGAGAAATACGGTGAGGAAACCCAGCAGCCGCAAAAAGGCCGTACCCTGCCAGACGATGCGGACGACCCAGCCCAGAATCGAGTCCGGCCGGCCGACCGCCAGCAGATTCACGCTCGAACCCAGCACGATCAGCACATGCATCCAGTTGCGATGCAGATATTCGCGCCGATCGCCGCACAGCGACAGCATGACCGCGAGGTGGCCCGCGAAGGCCAATGCGATCGCCAGGATGAACAGCCAGCCGATCCGCAGCAGTTCCGGCGACGGTTCCAGGACCTCGATATAAAAGGCCGGCACGGCGAGGAACAGCACCAGAAACAGCGGCCAGTTCAATTGCCGCTCCCAATGATGGGCCCGGGCATGGGCGTCGCTCGGCAGGCCGGCCATGCCATAGCGCAGCAGAAAACGGTGGATCGCCAGCATCGTCAACTCCGAAAGATGAAATAGACCGCACCCAGCAGGCACAGCGCCGCCCAAAGATAATCCCACTTGAGCGGTTCTTGCATATAAAACACGGCGAACGGCGCAAATACCGCCAGGGTAATCACCTCCTGCATGATCTTGAGTTGCGGCAAGGTGAGTTGAACATAGCCGATACGGTTGGCCGGCACCTGCAACAGATATTCGAACAAGGCGACACCCCAACTGGCCAAGGCGGCGACCCACCAGGGCTTATCGTTGAGATGCTTGAGATGGGCATACCAGGCGACCGTCATGAACAGATTGGACAGCGCCAGCAAACCCGCGGTCTGCAAAAGAGTGGTAAACACGGCATCACCAAAAAACGGGGCTGCCCCGATGATAAATGAACCGGCCCGCAGCCGCGCAATCAGGCCTGGCCGGCATTGCATCGGCTGGCGGCGCTGCCATAATGCCCGACGGCCACCCTAGCGGCCCGGCTGGACCGAAAACGAAAAGGATTAGGCGATGCTTCACACCCGCTCCACCTATCTTCTCCTCTGCCTGCTGCTCCCGTTTGCCCTGGCTGCCTGCGGCAAAAAAGAAGCCGCGCAAAAGGGGCCGCTGCCCAGCCTGATCAGCGTGACCCAAGCGCAAGCGCGCAACCTGGAAATCATCGAAACCGCCATCGGCGAAGCCGACAGCACGACCATGCCCAAGGTCGCCGCCGAGGTCGCCGGCCGCGTGGTCAAGCTCTATGCCGAGGTCGGCGATGCGGTGAAGCAAGGCCAAGTGCTGGCCGAACTCGATGCCAGCGATTACGCCGCCGACGCCAAACGCTTGCAGGCCCAGGCCACGACCCAGCAAAGGCTGACCGCGCGCTACCAAGACCTGGCCAAACAAGGCTTCATCTCGCCGAGCAAGCTGGAAGAGGTCGAAACGCAGAACATCGCCGCGCAAGAACAATACAGCCGTGCCGCCAAAAACCTGGCGCGCACCCGCATCGTCGCCCCGGTCACCGGCCACATCGATGCCCGCTTCGTGTCGCTGGGCGATTGGATCGACCTCGGCAAGCCCGCCTTCCAGCTCGCCAGCAGCGAACGCCTGCGCATCCGCCTGCCCTTCCCGGAGACCGTCGCGCCGCGCATCCGCCCCGGCCAGACCGTCTACCTCGCCAGCCCCAGCGCGCCCGACACACCGTTCACCGGCCGGGTCAGCGAAGTGCGGCCCGTGGTCGGCAGCACCAGCCGTTCGTTCGATGCCATCGTCGAAGTCGGCAACCCGGGCGCCTGGAAACCCGGCGCTTCGGTGACCGGCCGCGTGGTCACCGGCAGCCATGCGCATGCCGTCATGGTGCCCGAGGCCAGCGTGGTGCTGCGCCCGGCCGGGGCGGTGGTCTATACCGTCGCCAACGGCAAGGCGGCGCAACGCATCGTACAAACCGGCATCAAGGACCAAGGCCAAGTCGAAATCCTCGACGGCCTCGCCGCCGGTGAAACCGTGGCGGTCGACGGCGCCGGCTTCCTGTCGGACCGGGCCGCGGTCAAGGTGCAGCAAACCGCCCAGGCCAAGACGCAACAGCCGGCCAAGGCCGTGCCATGACCCTGCCCGAACTTTCGATCAAACGCCACGTCCTGGCCTGGATGCTCTCGGGCGTGCTGGTGCTGTTCGGCATCATCAGTTTTCTGCGCATCGGCATCGACCGCTTCCCTTATATCGAATTTCCCATCGTCTCCATCACCACCACGCTGAAGGGGGCCAACCCGGATGTGGTCGATTCCAGCATCACCAGCATCATCGAAACCGCAGTCAACAGCACGCCGGGCATCCAGCACATCAACTCCACCTCGTCGCCCGGCGTGTCGATCGTCGCGATCACCTTCGATCTGAACAAGAATGTCGACGTCGCCTTCAACGAGGTGCAGGCCAAGGTCAACCAGATTCTGCGGAGCCTGCCCAAAGACGCCGACACCCCGATCGTCGCCAAGATCGCCACCAACTCCAGCCCGATCATGTGGCTGGCCCTGCAAGGCGACCGCACCCAGCAGCAGTTGAACCAATATGCCCTCAATGTGGTGAAGAAGCGGCTGGAGACGATTCCCGGCGTCGGCGAAGTGCGCCTGGGCGGCCGGCGCGACCGCACCATCCGGGCCAACCTCGACCCGGCGCGCATGGCTGCGCTGGGCGTGACCGCACAAGATTTGGTCAACGCCTTCAACCGCGAACACGTGCAATTGCCGGGCGGCTTCGTCACCGGCCAGAACGCCGAGCACCTGCTCAAGCTCGATCTCGAATTCCATTCGATCGACGCACTGAAAGAGATGGTGGTGGCCTATCGCAACGGCGCGCCGATCCGGCTGAAGGACGTGGCCGAGGTCGAAGATGGCCTAGCCGACTACCGGCAGCTCGCCCGCTTCAACGGCACCCCCACCGTCGGCCTCGGCATCGTCAAGATCGCCAACACCAACACCGTCGAGATCGCCGACAACGTCAAACGGAAGATCGAAACCGAGATCGTCCCGCAACTGCCGCCGGGCATGACCATCCAGGTCGCCTCCAACGACGCGCTGTTCATTCGCGCCATGGTCGACTCGTTGATGGAACACTTGATCGAAGGCACCGTACTCGCCGCCTTGATCGTGCTCTTGTTCTTGAAGAGTTGGCGCTCGACCCTGATCATCTCGCTCGCGATCCCGGTGTCGCTGTTGGGCGCCATCGCCGTGATCTATTTCTTCGGCTACACCTTCAACACCCTGACCCTGCTCGCGCTGCTGCTCTTGATCGGCGTCGTGGTCGAC
>JAJZTV010000201.1 GCA_021847385.1 Pseudomonadota bacterium
GATTACGCTTAGATTGCAACACGCCCCGATCTCGGGGCGTGGGTGTCGTTCAAATTAAAAAGGGGCTTGCGCCCCTTTATCGCGCCTGATTAGGCCGCGGGATTGTCCTCGACCTCGACATATTCGTCCTGGCTGGCAGCGACGATCTCTTCGATCACTTGCGATTTGCCTTCCAGCACGGCATCGGCGATGGCGCGGGCATACAGGCGGATGGCACGGCTGGAGTCGTCGTTGCCGGGGATGACGTAGTCCACGCCTTCCGGGGTGTTGTTGGAGTCGACCACGCCGATCACCGGGATGCCCAGCTTGTTGGCCTCGGTGATGGCGATCTTCTGGTAACCGACGTCGACTACGAACAGCGCGTCGGGCAGGCCGCCCATCTCCTTGATGCCGCCCAGGCTCTGGACCAGCTTGTCATACTCGCGCTGGACCTTGAGCACTTCCTTCTTGGACAGGGTGTTCTCGTTCAGCAGGGTCTCCAGGTCCTTCATGCGCTTGACCGACTGCTTGACCGTCTTGAAGTTGGTCAGCATGCCGCCCAGCCAGCGGTGGGAAACCCAGGGCATGCCGCAACGCTCGGCTTCTTCAGCCATGATGTCGCGGGCCTGGCGCTTGGTGCCGACGAACAGGATGCTGCCCTTGCGCTGCGCCAATTGGCGGGCGAACTTGGCCGCATCTTCGAACAGCGGCAGGGTCTTTTCCAGGTTGATGATGTGAATCTTGTTGCGATGGCCGAAGATGAACGGGGCCATCTTGGGGTTCCAGTAGCGGGTCTGGTGGCCGAAATGGACACCGGCTTCCAGCATTTGACGCATGGTCACGGACATGAAAAAACTCCTTGGTTAAGGTTGAGCCTCCATCCGCCAAACATCCCGCTGCGATTTCTCGTGGGCAGGACACCTTAACGGGGCGGATGTGTGGATTTTAGTTACAGCATTACGCCTGCTCGTGCAGGCATAAGCTTGCACTGAAACCTTGCAGGTTTTCCTGGACAATCCGGGAAGCCCGCGATTCTAACAGCCCGGATTGGTATGGGCAAGATGAAAAAGGCCAAAAAACCGTCACTTAGCGGCGTTTCTTGCGGGCCTTTTCATCCAGTCCTTTGAGGTGTGCCAGCTTCTCGGCGATCTTGGCCTCCAGGCCGCGCGGAGTGGGCTGGTAGAAGCTGGGTTCGGGCATGTCCTCGGGGAAATACTCTTCGCCGGCGGCATAGGCCTCGGGCTCGTCGTGGGCGTAGCGGTAGGCCCGGCCGTAGCCCAGCTCCTTCATCAGCTTGGTCGGCGCGTTGCGCAGGTGGATGGGCACCTCGCGCGAGCCGTCGTCGCGGACGAAGGCGCGCGCCGCGTTGTAGGCCATATAGCCGGCGTTCGATTTCGGCGCGCAGGCCAGATAGATCAGGGCCTGGGCCAGGGCCAGTTCGCCCTCGGGCGAACCCAGGCGCTCGTAGGTCTCGGCCGCGTTCAGCGCGATCTCGGCGCCGCGCGGGTCGGCCAGGCCGATGTCCTCCCAGGCCATGCGCAGGATACGCCGGGCGAGATAGCGCGGGTCGGCGCCGCCGTCGAGCATGCGGGTGAACCAGTAGAGCGCAGCGTCCGGGTTGGAGCCGCGCACCGATTTGTGCAGGGCGGAGATCTGGTCGTAGAAGGCCTCGCCGCCCTTGTCGAAACGGCGCAGGGAGGAGGACAGGGCACTGGCGACGAACTCGGCGTCGAGCTCGACGCGGCCGGCGGTGCGCGCCGCCGTCGCCAGTTGCTCGACCAGGTTGACCAGGCGCCGGCCGTCGCCGTCGGCGAAGCCGATCAGCAGCTTTTCCGATTCGGCATCGAGTTGTAGATTCAGCTCGCCCCGCTCCAGCGCGCGCAGCAGCAAAGCCTTCAGCTCGTCTTCGGAAAGAGCGGTCAGGACATAGACCTGGGCGCGCGAGAGCAGGGCGCCGACCACCTCGAACGAGGGGTTCTCGGTGGTAGCGCCGATAAAGGTGACCAGGCCCGACTCGACATGGGGCAGAAAGGCGTCCTGCTGGGCCTTGTTGAAGCGGTGCACCTCGTCGACGAACAAGATCGTTTGCCGGCCCATGCCCTGGTTGACCCGGGCCCGCTCCACCGCCTCGCGAATCTCCTTCACCCCGGCCAGCACGGCGGAGATCTGGATGAAGTCGGCATTGAACTGCTGCGCGGTCAGCCGGGCCAGAGTGGTCTTGCCCACGCCGGGCGGGCCCCAGAGGATCATGGAATGCAGCCGACCGGCCTCGAAGGCCAGGCGCAGCGGCTTGCCCGGCCCCAACAGATGCGACTGGCCGATCACCTCGTCCAAGGTGTGCGGCCGCAGACGCTCGGCCAGCGGGGCGCCGGCCGGCACGGTCAGATCAGGTGCTGCAGGGGCAAAGAGGTCGCCCGAGCCGGCGTCACTGGTCGCCAATGACATCGACCCCCTTGGGTGGGGTGAAGCGGAACAGCTCGGCCGCCAGGGCCGGGTTGCGTTGCAGTTTGCTAAAACGCAGCAGCGTGGTTTGGCCGAAGCGGTCCTTCAGTTCCATGACTTGCAGGTCATCGCCCTTGAAGCCGATGCGCACCCGCTCGAAGCTGCCTTCTTGCGACCTCGGCGTGGCCTCGATCCAGTCCAGGCCATCGCGGTTGCCGGTGTCTTTCAATTGGAAAAACTTTTCGATCTCGTTGTTGCCGGCAAGCAGGGCGGCCGGGCTTTCGCCGACGGCGCGGTCGAAGGGACGCACGGTGACCTGGGCCAGATCGGCGTCATAAATCCACACCTTCTTACCATCGCCGACGATCAGTTGCTCGTAGGGTTTTTGGTAGGTCCAGCGGAACTTAGCCGGTCGCTGCAGTTGAAAACTGCCGCTGGCCTCCTGGGTCTTGCGGCCGTTGCGGTCGTAGACCGTTTGGCTGAACTGGGCGGTCATGGCCTTAGTCTGGCCGATGAAGGCCTGCAGGCGGTTTTCCGCCTGGGCAGGCAGGGCGACACAAAATCCAAGAATCAATGTTGCAAAGCTCAACCTTTTAACCCTCTCCCGGAGGGAGCGGGGGTGTAGTGCCATTTTGATTCGGATCAATTGCTTATGCATTTTATTCACTTCGGTTAGGCGCGATGACTTCGCGGTTGCCGTTGCTTTGCATGGGCGAGACTAGGCCGGCCCGCTCCATGGCCTCGATCAGGCGGGCGGCGCGGTTGTAGCCGATGCGCAGGTGGCGCTGGACGGCGGAGATCGACGGCCGGCGGGTCTTCAGCACCAGGGCCACGGCCTCGTCGTAGAGCGGGTCGGCCTCGGCATCGCCACCTTCGCCGCCGCCTTCGCCTTCCCCGGTGTCGGGCGCTTCCAGCACCGACTCGTCGTATTGCGGCGGGCCGATCTCGCGCAGGAAGCCGGTGACCCGGTGCACTTCCTCGTCCGACACGAAGGCGCCGTGCACCCGGCTGGGCACGCCGTGGCCGGGCGGCAGGTAGAGCATGTCGCCCTGGCCGAGCAGCGATTCGGCGCCCTGCTGGTCGAGGATGGTGCGCGAGTCGATGCGGCTTGAGACCTGGAATGCAATGCGGGTGGGGATGTTGGCCTTGATCAGGCCGGTGATCACGTCGACCGACGGCCGTTGGGTCGCGAGCAAGAGGTGGATGCCGGCGGCGCGGGCCTTCTGCGCTAGGCGGGCGATCAGTTCCTCGACCTTCTTGCCGGACACCATCATCAGGTCGGCCAGCTCGTCGATGACCACCACGATGTAGGGCAGGGTAGTCAGCCGCTCGGGGTCGT
>JAJZTV010000012.1 GCA_021847385.1 Pseudomonadota bacterium
CGATCTCTACATCTACATGGGTTCGCGCCAGAGCTACAAGGTGCAGGACAATATGGCGCGCATTCAGGAGAACGGCCGTTTTGCCATGGAGATCCTCGGGCGCGAAATCCGCATGGCCGGTTTCCAAGGCTGCTCGACCGCCAAGTTCACCAGCACGATCAATGCCCAGGCCTCGGCGCAGAACAACTATCTTTATGATTTCAGCCGGAACGCCGTCGAGGGTTTCGATGCGACCGGCGCCGGCACCTGGTCGACGGCGACTTCCGGTACTCCGGCGACCACGGTCGGCGTGAGCAATATCGATACCACGGTGGTGAGCGGCACCGATGTGATCGCCTTGCGTTCGACCGACGATCTGGGCATCCATATCTTGGGTCAGCCGACCGACAATAACTGCAGCGATACCTCGGCGGACCTGAAGGTGACCAACAATCAGGTCTTGACCGATGGCCTGATCGTGATGGCGACCAACTGCACGAATGCGACGGTATTCCAGATCACCAACTTCAACTCCAGCCAAAACGTCGTGCACAACACCGGGACGAGTTCGCCCGGCAATGCCACCAAGGACCTCGGCGCTTGTTTTGTCGATGGCGACATCGTGGCGGTCTCGGCCAAAAGCTATTTCATCAAGAACAACCCGGCCGGCATTCCTTCCCTGTATCGAAAGGTCAGCCTGACGGCGACTTCGAAGCCGGAGGAGCTGGTCGAAGGCGTCCAAGACATGCAGATCAAGTATGGCATCGACACCAATGGCGATGGCGCTGTCGATAAATATGTCGATGCTGGTAGTGAAGATTTGGATTCGGATGATGAATGGAATATCGTGCTCAGCGTACGCGTGAGCCTGTTGCTGGTCAGCCGTGAAGACAATGTCGTCGATGCCCCGCAAAAATACGTGTTCAACGGCAGCACGTTCACGCCGACCGATCGCAGGTTGCGTTTCGTGATAACCAACACCTTCGGCGTAAGGAATCGTCTGCTATGAGCGCGGTGATGACGACCCGGCGTATCCACCGCAGGCCGTCGGGCCGGCGCGAAGGCGGCGCGGCCATGATCATGACCCTGATCTTTCTCGTCTTGCTGACGCTGATCGGTGTCAGTTCGGTGCGGGTCAGCTCCCTGGAGGACCGCATGGCCGGCAACATCGCCGACCGCTACCGGGCCTTCCAGGCGGCCGAGGCCAGCTTGCGCGATTGCGAGACCTTGTTGAAGGTGGCGACCTTGCCCGCCTTCAACAATACCGCCGGCTACTACCAACCGGCGGCAACGGGCGCGACGCCGCGCTGGCAGACCGTGGACTGGTCTTCGTCGACGGCGACGCTGCCCTACAGCGGCACGCTGAGCGGCGTGGCCAGCAAGCCACGCTGCATCATCGAGGAACTGCCCTCGATCCAGATCAGCACCCAGGGCGGCAGCCTCAGGGCGGGCCAGCCCTTACCGGACTTGGGCGTTTATCGGATCACGGCGCGCGGTACCGGGGTGACGAGCGATACGGTCGTCATGTTGCAAATCATGTATATCCGCTAAGCAAGGCAGGAGACGATCATGAAACGGTGCCGATTGCTCAAACATGTATTGCGGAATATGGTGGTGTGGCTAGGTTTGTGCGTGGCGGGTCACGCAAGTGCGGTCACCGTTTCAGACAACCCCTTGTTCATTCCGACACCGCTGGCGCCCAACATCATTTTGACCTTGGACGATTCGGGCAGTATGGCCTGGGGCTTCGTGCCGGATGACCGGGGTTATACATGGGAAAGCATCAATTCGCGTCGCTTCAAATCGGCGGCGTATAACGCGATGTACTACAGTCCTAGCATCAGCTACGACCCTGGGGTCAATGCAGATGGCACGACGCGGTCGACATCGTTTACCGCAGCAAAGCGTAATGGCTTCTATGACTATGGCAGCAACAATACCGTCGATCTCTCGACCGGCTATCGGCCGGTCTACGATTACGACCCGTCCAGCAACAGCAACAGCTATGCCAATCACCCTAGTACGGATTTTGCCACTGTCACGGCCGGTGTTGCGGCTTATTACTATGTCTTCAATAGCAGCTTGTCGGGGTGTAATGGCAGCTTGACCAATGAAAGTTGCTATCAAAAGGTCACTGTGAGTTCAACTTCGGGGCCGGGTAGTACGGACGAACGGCAGAATTTCGCCAATTGGTATTCGTTCTATCGAACCCGCAATTTGATGACCATGACGGCCGCTTCGCGCGCCTTTGCCTCGGTGGCGTCGACCTCCAGGGTCGCGTGGCAGTCGCTGAACTCGTGCAGTAGCTTCGGCACATCCTGCACGGGGTGGGGCGGTTCCTCGGTGACCAACAAGATTCGCCCTTTTACCGGGACGCATCGTACCGATTTTTATTATTGGCTGTCGCGTTTGCCGGCCAATGGCGGCACCCCGTTGCAAGAGGCTATGGAGCGGGCAGGGGAGTATTACAAGACCACGGGTACCGATAGCCCATACGCCTACGACCCGGGTACCACCGACGCGCCGGAATATTCCTGCCGGCCAAATTTCCATGTGCTGATGACCGATGGCATCTGGAACAACAATACCCTCGCCAATACTTATGGTAACTATGACAACACCAATAAGACCTTGCCGGACGGCAAGAGTTATGCGGCCAGCTACCCGTATAAAGATACGAATAGCACCAGCCTTGCAGACATCGCCTTTTATTATTGGGCCAACGATCTGGCTTCGACGCTGACCAATAACCAGTTGCCGCATTATGGCGATCGCTCCGGCACGGCGGACCAACAGTATTGGAACGCCAAGAACGATCCGGCCACGTGGCAACACATGGTCAACTTCACGGTGGGCTTGGGCCTGAACACCTTGCTGACCAATCCGGACTGGGCCGGTGGTACCTACGCGGGTGACTATTCGGCCTTGGTCGCCGGAACCAAGACGTGGCCAGCGACCGGCGACAATGTCAGTCCAGGCAATGTGGCCGATCTTTGGCATGCCGCAATCAACAGCCGTGGCCAGTTCTTCGGGGCGGACGACCCCGATGCCTTGAGCACCGCCTTTCAGAGTGCGCTGAGCAGTATCCAAGGCCGCACCAGTGCGGCGGCGGCATTGGCGACCAACTCGACCCGCTTGGGTACCGATACCGTGATCTACCAGGCCAAATTTAATAGCGGCGACTGGACCGGTCAGTTGATCGCCTATGGCATCAATACCGACGGCACGCTAGGCAATAAGGTGTGGGATGTGACCGATAGCGGCAAGATACCGGCCGCGGCCTCGCGCAACATAAAGACCTGGAGCGGTACGGCGGGGATCGATTTCCTGTGGGGCGCGCTGACCACGACGCAAAAGAATGCAATCGACAGCGCCAACGCGGGCAACGGCAGTTCGCCGGTACTCGATTATCTGCGTGGCGATCAGACCAACGAATTGCAATACAGCGGTACCTATCGCAATCGGACCCGCCGTTTGGGCGACATCATCAACTCCGATCCCGTTTTCGTCCAGGCGCCGAATTTCGGCTATAGCGTGCTGCCAGAAGGCATCGTTTCCGGCGCTACGCCTTATGCCACTTTCTTTACTACCAACAAGTCGCGGACCAAGATGATTTACGTCGGTGCCAACGACGGCATGTTGCATGCGTTCGATGCCGCGACCGGCAACGAGAAATTCGCCTACGTGCCGAATGCGGTGATGGCCAATCTGGCCTTGTTGAAGAGTACAGGCTATACGCACAAATATTTTGTCGACGGTTCGCCTTTCGTCGGCGATGCCTTCCTCGGCGGGGCCTGGAAGACGGTATTGCTCGGGCCGACCGGCGCGGGCGGCAAGGCGGTGTTCGCCTTGAACGTGACCGATCCGAACACCTTCACGGCCGCCAATGTCCTATGGGAATTCACCCATTCCGAGCTGGGCAATACGATCGGTCAGCCGGTCATTGCCCGCTTGAAATACAACAACCGTTGGGCCGCGATCTTCGGCAATGGCTACAACAGCACCAGCGGCACGGCCAAGCTGTTCATCGTGTTTCTGGATGCCGATGCCAGCGACGGTTGGCAGCAAGGCAAGGACGCCGACTACATGGTGATCGACACCGATAATTCGATCACCAGCAATGGCCTATCTACACCTTCGCTCTATGACAGCAATAGCGACAAGGTGACAGACACCGTTTATGCCGGTGACTTGCAGGGCAACGTCTGGAAGTTCGATCTGTCCGATGCCAACCCCAACAACTGGGGGGTGGCCTATAAGCAGGGGGCGACCCCGAAGCCGCTCTTCACTGCACGTAATGCCAGTAATCAGGCCCAGCCGATTACCGCACCTATCGAGATTGGCGCGCCACCGGCCGGCAAGACCGGAGTAATGATCTATTTCGGGACCGGCAGTTTCTTCGCGACCGGCGATAACACAAGTACCACTGTGCAAGGTCTCTATGGTGTACTCGATGGCGGCAGCCGGATCACGACGACGGATCGCAGCGAACTGGTACAGCAGACGATTCTTTACGAAGGCGCCGATACCGGCACGGCCGGGCGCGCAGCCTCTTCATCACAGATCAGGTTGATATCGAGCAACACCGTGGATTGGACGAGCAAGAAAGGCTGGTATCTCGATCTGCTGCAACCGCCGAGCAGTACGGCGCAAGGCGAGCGGGTCATCAGTATCCCGCTGCTGCGTTATGGCCGGGTGATCTTCGCCACCCTGGTGCCCTCGTCCGACCCCTGCGAGTTCGGCGGCACCGGCTGGATTATGGAGATGGATGCCTTGACCGGCGGCCGCTTGACCTATTCGGTGTTCGATCTGAATAGCGACTCGAGTTTTAATGCTATTGATTTTACGACGGTGACGGTGAATGGGCAGGAGATTACGGTGCCGGTTTCTGCCATGAAGTCCAGCGTCGGTATCATCAAGACGCCGACCGTGGTGACGGCAGGTACTGTCGAATATAAGTTGGCCAGCGGTACCACGGGTGAGATCAGCACGACCAAGGAGAAGGCTTCGTCGACTGGCACCGGTCGTGTATCTTGGCGCGAATTGATGCAGTAAGGCGCAATGGAGAGGATAAATGGGCATCATCGATAGACAATGCAAAGCAGCCAAGTTCAGCCGTTCTGTCGGCCGCGAATCGGGTGTGACCTTGATGGAATTGCTGATCGTGGTGGTGATCGTCGGTATCTTGGCGGCGGTGGCCATTCCCTCGTATCAGAACTACATGGTCAAGGGTAAACGGGCCGATGCCAAGGCGGTGCTCTCGGAAGATGCCAACTGGTTGGAGCGGAACTACGTGGCCAGTGGCTGCTACAACTATGCCAGCGTGCCGGATTGCCAAAGCCAGTCGGGTACCTCGACAGCCTTGCCCTTCACGGTCTCGCCCAAAAGCGGCGCGGCCAATTACACGATTTCGATCAGCTATACGCTGAGTGGCCAGCAATATTCGATGTCGGCTACACCTTGCGGTAACTCGGGGGCAGGGTGCCCTGCCGGCAGCGCGAATCACACCGATGCCGATTGCGATGTGTTGACCCTGAATAACCTTGGGCAACAGAGCGAGAGCGGCAGCAAGGATGTGGCCTATTGTTGGCAGCGGTGACAATGCCGTTTTGCGTTGACGGTTTTCGGTTTTTCGATGGGGCGCAGACCGGGTAAGGCCTGTGCTGGGTGAGTTTCGAGTGGATTCAATTCCTACTAATTTATTCCGGGTCTTACGGGCATTGTCGGGCGAGGAGTTTCGCTCCGGCGAAGCTATCGCCCGATATCTGGGAATATCCCGAGCCAGCGTCCACAACGCAGTGCGTCAGGCACAGGCGCTTGGCATCGACATTTACTCGGTGCGCGGCCGTGGCTACCGCCTGGTCTTCCCGCATAGTTGGTTGGATGCGGAGCATATCCAGGATGCGCTCGGCGGTTTGGGCTATCGCGTGCGGCGGTATGAGCAGCTGGATTCGACCAACGGGCGTTTGCTGGCGATGGGACAGGCGGGTGCCGAACATAAGACCGTGCTGACGACAGAGTGGCAGACCGGCGGTAGAGGCCGGCGCGGCCGCGCTTGGCTGTCACCGTTGGGGGGCGGGCTCGCCTTCTCGGTACTGTGGCGCTTCAACCGCACGGCCAGCGATCTTTCCTGCCTCAGCTTGGCGGTCGGGCTGGGTCTGGTGCGTGCCTTACGACAGATCGGTCTGGCGGAGGCGCAGCTTAAGTGGCCGAACGATGTCTTGCTTGGCGGCCGCAAATTGGCCGGCATCCTGATCGAGCTGCAGGGCGATGTGCTTGGCCCGAGCATGGCAGTGATCGGCGTGGGGGTGAACGTACGCCTGCCTGATGAACTGCGTCATGAGATCGATCAGCCGGTGGTCGATCTGGTGGAAGGGCTGGGTATGGCGGTGGAACGCAATCACCTCTTGGTCCAGTGTCTGAAGCATTTGCACGCGGTGCTGGAGCACTACGAGCGCGAAGGTTTTGCCGAATTGCGGGCGGAGTGGGAAGCCAATCATGCCTTTCATGGCCGCGAGGCGCGCATGATTGCAGCACAAGGGGAATCCTGGAGTGGGCGCGTGGCCGGCATCGACGAAGCCGGTGCCTTGCTGCTCGATACCGATGCGGGTCGACGGCGTTTCTATTCCGGCGAATTGAGCTTGCGCGGGGTGCCAGCGTGATCCTGCTGGTCGATGTCGGCAACACCCGGCTCAAGTGGGGAACGTACGAGGCCGACCAGTGGCGAGAGAAGGGTGCGATCCCGACCAAGGATGTCTCGACCCTGACTAGTCATTGGCAAGGGTTGAACCCGGCATGGGTGGCTATCAGCAATGTGGCCGGGCAAGGTGTTGTCAAGGCCATAGAGCAGGCTTGCCCGGTTGGCGCGAAGTTCTATTGGCTCAAGCCGGAAGCGGATGCCCACGGTATGCGCAATCGCTACGCGGCACCCGCCAGTCTCGGTGCCGATCGTTACGCCGCCTTGATCGCCGCGCGCAAGATGGGGCTTGGCCATGTCGTCGTGGCGAGTTTGGGTACGGCATTGACGGTCGATGCACTCACCGCAGCGGGTGAGTTTCTCGGCGGTATTATCGCGCCAGGCTATCGCACCATGTTGCGAAGCATCGAGCAAGCGGCCCAAGGCGTCCATATCGGCCCGGGGCAGTGGTCGGCCTTTCCGACCAATACCAACGATGCACTGGAAACGGGCATGTTGTCCGCATTGGCCGGTGCGGTCGAGGCGCAGCGCAACAGGCTGGAGGCGCTGGTCGCGGCCGAGGCGACAGTCTTGCTTACCGGCGGCGATGCGGCATTGATCAAACCGTTATTACGCGCACCGCTGTGTTCGGTGGAAGATTTGGTGCTGGAGGGCTTGTTATGGATAGCACGGGAAAACGGCGTCGCGGGCGCTTGATCCCAGTGTTGCTCGCGATCAACCTATTGCTGTTAGCGGTAGGGATGGCCTGGGAGCATTGGAAAGGGCGTCCGCATGCCTTGCCTAGCGTCAATGCTGAAAAGATACGGCTGATGGGCGCCCAAGAAGGGCACTCGAAAGGACATTAGTCCAACCGGCGCTGGCCGCTTGATAGGCAAGCGCCGGTCGAGTATCAAGCCTTGCCGGCGATCCAGTCCGGCACCGAGGCCAGCGCCGCCGGCAGATTGCCCGGCTGGGTGCCGCCGGCCTGGGCCATGTCCGGCCGGCCGCCGCCCTTGCCGCCGACCTGCTGGGCGACGTGGTTGACCAGTTCGCCGGCCTTGATCTTGCCAGTGAGGTCGGCGGTGACGCTGGCGATCAGCGAGACCTTCTCGCCTTCCACGCTGGCCAGCACCAGGGCGCAGGACTTGAGCTTGTCCTTCAGCTTGTCGGCCAGTTCGCGCAGGGCCTTGGCGTCGGCGCCTTCGATCTGCGCGGCGAGGAATTTGACGCTGCCGGCCTGCTGCGCCTGGTCGGCCAGATCGTCGCCCTGCGAGGCGGCGAGCTTGGCCTTGAACCGGGCCAGCTCCTTCTCCATCGCCTTCACCTGATCCTGGATCTGCGCCAGGCGGCCGGCCACTTCCTGCGGCTGGGCCTTGAGCGAGCTGGCGACCTCGCGCAGGGTCTCTTCTTGTTCCTGCATATAGGCCACGGCGGCCGGGCCGGTCACCGCCTCGATCCGGCGGATGCCGGCGGCGACGCCGCCCTCGGCCACGATCTTGAACAGGCCGATGTCGCCGGTGCGCTTGACGTGGGTGCCGCCGCACAGCTCGGTGGAGAACTCGCCCATGCCGACCACGCGCACCTCGTCGCCGTACTTCTCGCCGAACAGGGCCATGGCGCCGGCCTTGATCGCCTCTTCGTGCCGCATCAGCCGGGTCTCGACCTTGCTGTTGCGGCGGATCTCGGCGTTGACCAGGCGCTCGATCTCGCGGATCTGCTCCGGCGTCACCGCCTGCGGGTGGGAGAAGTCGAAGCGGGTGCGCTCGGCCGTGACCAGCGAGCCCTTCTGGCTGACGTGCTTGCCCAGCACGGTGCGCAGCGCGGCATGCATCAGGTGGGTGGCCGAGTGGTTATAGGTCGCACGGCTCCGGGCCTCGGTGTCGACCCGGGCGTTCACCGTGTCGGTGACGGCCAGGCGGCCGGTCTGCAGTTTGCCCTTGTGGCCGAACACCTCGGCCTGAATCTTCAGGGTGTCCTCCACCGCGAACACGCCGTGGCCGGAGGTCAACTCGCCGATATCGCCGACTTGGCCGCCGGACTCGGCATAGAACGGCGTGCGGTCGAGCACGATCACCGCCTCGTCGCCGGCGTGGATCTCGGTGACCTGGGCGCCCTCCTTGTATAGGGCGACGATGCGGCCGTCCATCTCCAGGGTGTCGTAGCCGTGGAACTCGGTCGGCTCGCCGTTGAACTCCAGGCCGCGGCCCATGGTGAATTTGGAGGCGGCGCGGGCACGCTCGCGCTGCATCTCCATCGCCGCCTCGAAGCCGGCGAAGTCGACGGTGATGCCGCGCTCGCGGGCGATGTCGGCGGTGAGGTCGAGCGGGAAGCCATAGGTGTCGTACAGCTTGAACACCGTTTCGCCGTCGAGCATCTTGTCCTCGGAGGCCATGGCCGCTTCCAGCACGCCCATGCCGTGCTCCAGGGTCTCGGCGAAGCGCTCTTCTTCCTGCTTGAGCACGGCGGTGACGTTGGCCTGGGCGGCGGTGAGCTCCGGATAGGCCTCGCCCATGGCCTTGACCAGATCGGCGACCAGCTTGTGGAAGAACGGCTGCTTCTGGCCCAGCTTGTAGCCGTGGCGGATGGCGCGGCGGATGATGCGGCGCAGCACGTAGCCCCGGCCCTCGTTGCTGGGGATGGCGCCGTCGACGATCAGGAAGGCGCAGGCGCGGATGTGGTCGGCGATGACCTTCAGCGAGTTGTTAGTAAGATCGCTGACGTTGGTTTCGCGCGCCGCGGCCTTGATCAAATCCTGGAACAGGTCGATCTCATAGTTGCTGTGCACGTGTTGCATCACGGCCGAGATGCGCTCCAGGCCCATGCCGGTGTCGACCGAGGGCTTGGGCAGCGGGTGCAGCACGCCCTGCTCGTCGCGGTTGTACTGCATGAACACGTTGTTCCAGATCTCGATGTAGCGGTCGCCGTCCTCGTCCGGACTGCCGGGCGGACCGCCGGCCACGTCCGGGCCGTGGTCGTAGAAGATCTCGGTGCAGGGGCCGCAGGGGCCGGTGTCGCCCATCTGCCAGAAGTTGTCGCTGTGATATTTCTGGCCGGCCTTGTCGCCGATGCGGGTGATCCGCTCAAGAGGCACGCCGATCTGCTTGGCCCAGATGTCGTAGGCCTCGTCGTCGTCCTGGTAGACCGTGACCCAGAGCTTGTCCTTGGGGATGCTCAATTCCTTGGTCAGGAACTCCCAGGCGAACTCGATCGCCTCGCGCTTGAAATAGTCGCCGAAGCTGAAGTTGCCCAGCATCTCGAAGAAGGTATGGTGGCGCGCGGTGTAGCCGACGTTCTCCAGGTCGTTGTGCTTGCCGCCGGCGCGCACGCAACGCTGGGAGGAGGCGGCGCGGACATAGGGCCGTTGCTCGCGGCCGAGAAAGCAGTCCTTGAATTGCACCATGCCGGCGTTGGTGAACAGCAGGGTGGGGTCGTTGCCCGGGATCAGCGAACTGGAGGCCACCACGGTATGGCCCTTGGCGGCGAAAAAATCGAGGAAACGACGGCGGATTTCACTGCTTTTCATGAGCGCTAAACCAGTAAACACGGGGAATTTCGGCATTTTAGCCGCGAACGTGCGGCCCTGAACAGCTTGGCATTGGCCTTGCAAGTCGGAGGAGTGGCCTATATATTAGCCCGAACTAATATTAGGTACTGGAAAGGGTGTCTATGTTGAACGGGTATAACTTCAAGGAAGTCGACGTCGATTTTTTGGCTAATACAGACTTGAGCGGCATCCATCTCTTGGATGTGCGCACCGATGCAGAAGTGTCGCGCGGGGTGATCGCGGGTTCGATCCATCTGCCCCTGCATTTGCTACCGATGCGCGCAGATGAAATACCGCAAGATAAGCCGGTCATCATCTACTGCAATTCTGGCGCGCGTTCTGCTCAAGCCTGTGCCTTCATGGCCGCCAAAGGGCATACCAATATGCATAATCTGTCGGGCGGCATCATGGCGTGGGCGCGTTCTGGCAAGCCGTTGGCGGCACCGGTTTAAAAGAACACGGGCGTGTTCTCTATAACTTTTGCATAGTTGCAATCTACCAATAACTGGTTTAATGTGGCCTCGCTTTTTTAGCACATGCTGATTTTGTACTAAACGCCTTTGCACTGAACTGAATTAAGGAGCAGAAATGAATTTTGACAAAGAGCTCGATGCCCGTGGCCTGAACTGCCCGTTGCCCATCCTTCGTGCCAAGAAAACCCTCGGTGAGTTGGGTGGTGGTCAAGTACTCAAGATCATTGCTACTGACCCGGGTTCCGTTAAGGACTTCGCTGCCTTCGCTAAGCAAACTGGTAACGAGCTGCTGTCCACTGCCGAAGCAGGTGGCGAATACACCTTCTTTATCAAGAAGAAGTAATACCACGCCGTCAGAGCAGCGTATCTAGCGCAGCAAACCAAGATTTGGAGGAACGATGGATCAAAAAAAGCTGGCAATCATCGCTACTAAAGGAACGCTGGACTGGGCATACCCGCCCTTGATCCTGGCGTCCACGGCGGCTGCGTTGGGTTATGAAACCCAAATCTTTTTTACCTTCTACGGGCTGCAGATGGTTCGCAAGGACTTGAGCGTCTTGAAGGTCAGCCCCCTAGGCAATCCGGGTATGCCCATGAAAATGCCGTTCGGGCCGAAATGGTTCAAAGGCATCAACTGGAACATTCCCAATGCCGTGCAGTCTTTGGTGCCTGGCTTCGAGAGCTTTGCCACCGTTCTGATGAAACAAACCATCAAGAACAATGGCGTAGCGACCATTGCCGAACTGCGCAGCTTGTGCCAAGAAGCCGAGGTCAAATTCATCGCGTGTCAAATGACGGTGGAGTTGTTCGGTTTTGACCACAGCGATTTTATCGATGGCATGGAGTATGGCGGCGCTGCCACCTTCTTCGAATTCGCCGGCGAATCGGATGTCTGCCTATTCATCTGACGCTTCGAATCCATTGCGTTGATTAAAAAAGGCCACCGATCGGTGGCCTTTTTTGTTGCTTGTTTGCTATAGCCTGATAGGCGCTTCACTAAACGGTAAAAAATCCTTGCTCACTGCTGTGGTCTTCCATTAGCATGACACAGGCTTTTGTATTGGTACATGCGAACCATTCAGGAACGAGGGGAGTCGTTTTTGGATGGGGTAATTTCTGGATTTTTTACGCCCGTTTTGTGGAGGAGACCACTCAAATGCAACTGAAGAAGCTATCTGCTGCCCTGGCAATCGCCAGCCTGACTACCTCTGGCGCTGCGCTCGCCACGAACGGCATGAATTTGGAGGGCTACGGCCCGATCGCCCTGGGTATGGGCGGTGCCTCGATGGCATACGACAATGGTACGGCCGCAGTGATGAACAACCCGGCCACGCTGGGCCTGATGAGCGATGGCAGCCGCTTGGATGTTGCGCTGGGTTTCCTGGGCCCTGACGTCAAGAGCACCATGTCCGGCGATTCGTCCGGCAATGCTTACTATATGCCGGCCGTGGGTTATGCCAAGAAGAGCGGCCAGTTGACTTATGGCGTGGGCCTGTTTGCTCAGGGCGGCATGGGTACCGAGTACGCGATGGGTATCGATGGCATGCCCGAGCGTTCCGAAGTGGGCGTGGGCCGACTCATCGCGCCGCTGACCTACAACGTCAACCAGAACCTGACTATCGGTGGCTCGCTGGATTTCGTCTGGGCCATGATGGATATGCAGATGGCGATGCCGCTAGCCAATATGGCTGGTTTGGTCACGCCGACCGGCATGGGTAACGGCACCATCATGGGTGCCCTGGGTGGCATGATGGCCGGCGGTTACGACAATGCGCGTCTGAATTTCAGCGATCACAACGACCTCACCGGTAAAGCCAAGACGACCGGTTGGGCCGGCAAATTGGGCTTCACCTATAAAGTCAGCCCGGCTGTCACGATCGGTGGTGCCTATCATTCCAAGACCTCCTTGGACGATATGAAGACCAGCGTCAACGGCGCACAGATGATCATTACCGATAACGGTGGCTTCCCCACGCAGACGGTTCCTGGCAAGCTCACCATTCGTGACTTCCAGTGGCCCGAGACCTATGGTCTGGGTATGGCCTGGCAGGCTACGCCGAAGATGATGGTCGCGGCCGATTGGAAGCGCATTGGTTGGAAAGACGTCATGCGCAATTTCACCATGACCTATTCGGCCATGGGTGACAATGTGACCTTCTCGTTGCCGCAGAACTGGGACGACCAAGATGTGTTCAACCTGGGCGTATCTTACAAGTGGACTGAGGCCTTGACGCTGCGCGCCGGCGCCAGCCTTTCCAAGAACCCGGTTCCCAGCAGCACCGTGCATTACCTGTTCCCGGCGATCGAAGAGAACCACTTCACCGCAGGTCTCGGTTATGCCTTCAACCCGAGTTCTGAGCTGAACTTCGCTGTGTCTCATGCCGCGAATGTGGAGCAGACCAGTCCCATGGGCTATACGGTGTCGCATAACCAGTACAGCTGGCAGTTGATGTACAGCAAGAAATTCTAAGCGAACGCTTTCTTGCAAAAGGGTTGGAGATATCTCCAACCCTTTTTTGTATCTAGAGCTTTAGTAAAACAGAATTTAGTTAATCTCAAAAATACCTCTGTAAGGAAATCACATGTCTCGCAGTAGATTTGCCGTGGCGCTCGCCGTGGCCGCTATGGCATTGTCCAATGCTGCCCTTGCCACCAATGGCATGATCATGGAAGGTTACGGCCCGGTTGCCACCGCCATGGGTGGGGCGGCTATGGCCTATGACAATGGCACCGCCGCGATGGCCAACAACCCGGCCACTCTGGCTTTGGCGCCCCAGGGTGGGCGTCTGGATTTGGCGCTCGGTTTCATCGGCCCGAATGTGAAGGTCAACCACCCGACCTGGGCCGAATCCAAGGCGGAGGCCTTTTATATGCCGGCCTTCGGCTATGCGCGCAAGGCAGGCAGCCTGGCCTATGGCTTGGGTATCTATGCCCAAGGCGGCATGGGTACCGAATATGCCAATGGCGATATGGCACAGGTCGGTGTCGGGCGGGTGATTCTGCCGCTGGCCTATCAGCTGAGCGAGCGGCTCACGCTGGGCGGCAGTGTCGATCTGGTCTGGGCCGGCATGGATTTGGCATTTGCCAGCTATGGCATCAACTTCAAGGACCACAGCGATTATTCGGGCAAGGCCAAGGGCTATGGTGTGGCGGCAAAGCTGGGCTTTACCTATAAGCTGAATGATCGTGTCGCCCTGGGCGGGGTCTATCAAACTGCCGGAAATCTTTCCGATCTGAAAGGGGCGGGCTATAAGATCAAGGATTTCGATATGCCACCCATCCTGGCACTCGGTATGTCATGGCAGGCCAACGATAAGCTGCAGATTGTGGCAGACGTCAAAGACGTGATGTGGGGCAGCAGTATGAACACGGTCTCGGTTCTTTATCCGGGAGCGGCTGTTTGCAACCCGGGGATTAACTGTGCGCCGTTCCAACAAGATTGGCAGGACCAAGTCGTGTTGGCCTTGGGTGCGGCCTATATAATGAACGATCGCCTAACCGCTCGTGTCGGCTTCAATTATGGCGATAACCCGATCCCGACGCAGAATATGAACTTCCTCTGGCCGGCTATCGTGGATCGGCACTATACCGCTGGACTGGGCTATGCCCTCGACGCGAACAGCGAGCTGAATGCCTCGCTGGCCTATGTGCCGGAGGCCACACAGACCAACGGCCTCACGGTCACGCACAGCCAACTGAACTGGCAACTGATGTACAGCAAAAAGTTCTGAGCGCGATAGAGTGGAAAGACGACGACGGGGGCTGCGGCCCCCGTTTTGTTTTGAAGCTTAGCGATCGCCTCGTCGGTATCGGCGCAATAGAAAACGCGCCGGATCGGCGGCGGCGATGAGGTCGGCCTCCAGTGGCAAGGGTTCGTCCTCAAGCTGTGCCGCAAGCAGTTCCGCAGCCAAGGCATGCCAGACCAGGCCGCGCGAGCCTAGGCCTAGCAAGCCATACAGGCCAGGTAGGCGCGGCATCTCACTGAGACGGGATGCGTGCGGTGCGATTGGCGCCATGGGGTCGGGTAGTGCGCCGATCAAAGGCAGCCGATCCGTGGCCGCTGCACGTGTGGCCACACGGCCACCCAGCAGCGATGCATCGATATCGCGTAGCGAGCCGGGCAGCATTTGTTCCAGGCGGGCTAAGTTGCTTTGGCTACTGGCGACAGTCAAATCCGGATTTTCTTCCAGTTCATAGGATGCGCCAACGCAGTGCCAGCCATCCAGGGCCGGCGTGGCATAGCCTTCGCGAGTCAGCGCCAGTTTCAACGCCGGCATATCACCAGCCGGAATGTGCGTGACTTGTCCACGGATTCTGCGTATCGGCAAATTTTGTGTTTGCTCAAAACGTTTGGCCTCGGCCCCGCTCGCGAGGATGAGTGTTTCTGCCTGAGCCAACACTTGGCCGCGCCAATCGCACACCTGCCAGCCACTGTCGATATGCCTGAGTGATAGGGCCTCGCGCATGAACAAACGCGCGATGCGATCGGGGAAGCGTTGCAGATAGGCCTGGCACAAACTGGCCGGATTGGCATGGCCACCGCCCGGAAATAGCCAGCCACCACGTGTTACCGGCCAATTCAAAAGTGCACTGGCCTCGTCGGCAGAAAGAAATCGGCTATAGACGGACGGGAATCTGCGGGTATCGACAATCTGCCTTTGCAAATTTTCATGTGCCGCATCGCGCGCGAGGTGCAACACGCCATTTGGAAACCAGCGTAGCGGCAGCCCTTGAGCGACCAGGGATTGCCAATGGCGGCCGGCGAACAGGAAGCAGGCCCGTGACAGGCGCGAGGCGATATTGTCATCCAGCGATAGCATGGGGCGGACGATGCCGGCCAGGTTGCCTGAGGCTTCTTGCGCAGGCGCGGCGTGGCGTTCGACCAGGCTGACCTGCCAACCGCGCGCAGCCAGGCGTTCGCTGACCGCGCAGCCGGCTACGCCCGCGCCGATGACGATGGCATGGCGGTCACGGCCAGCGCCGGATCCGATTCGAGGCTTGATGTTCGGTACGACAAAACGGGCGCTCAGCATCTCCCGTTTGCGGCCGAAGCCCTTGCGCTTTTCCGTGGCGAAACCGGCATGGCTTAAACCGTCGCGCACTGTGCTGGCAACGGTATAGCTGGCAAGCGTGGTGTCGGCATGGCAGAGGCGGGCAAGCGGGCGATAGATCGACTCGCACCATAGGTCCGGGTTTTTGGTCGGGGCGAAGCCGTCCAGATAGATGGCATCGACCTTGGCCTGTAATTGTGGCAACAGCCGTTGTGCATCGCCGAACAACAGCGTGAGACAAACCCGCCCTTCGTCGAGATACAGTCGATGGAAACCGGGTGTCAGTATGGGCCAGCATGATCGTAATGCCGCCGAATAAGTGGCCAGCTCGGGCCAACCTGCATGCAGGCTGGCAAGGTCGTTGGCGCTGAATGGATGCTTTTCTATCGATAGATAATCAAGCCGTGTCGGCCGCAAGGGATCGTCGCGCCAGGCCGCCCAAGTGGCAAGGAAATTGAGGCCGAGGCCGAAGCCGGTTTCCAGGATCGTAAACCGAGGCCTTCCCTGCCAACGCGCCGGGAGGTCATTGCCACCCAGAAACACATGCCGCGCCTGTTGCAGGCCGCCGTCGGCCGAGTGATAAATATCGTCGAATGATTCAGAGTAGGGTGTGCCGCCGGCTGAATACGCCAGGCGGGCTGGGATAAGCGGTTCGTTGGCGGGCATGGCGTCATTTTATCGAAACTTGGCCGCAGATCGTTTCGTGGAATTCGAGATGGGCCGGAGCGGGAAAATCCGATTAGGGCCTGGCCGTTCAGTGGGGCAGCTTGGGTTTTACCAGAGCAAGTTCGGCAGACCAGTCGCGCTCAAACAGGGCGCTCATCGCGTCGCCAGGCAGCGGCCGGCTAAGCAGGTAGCCTTGCACGATATTGCAACCGATATCGTGGAGGATATCCAGTTGATCCGTCGTCTCGACGCCTTCGACAACGGTTTCCAGGCCTAGATTCTCGCTTAGGGCCAGAATGGCCTGGGTAATGGCGGCATCGATGTTTTGGTGGCGGATGTCTTTGACGAAATAGCGGTCGATCTTTAGGGTGTCGACCGGAAAGTGCTTGAGATGTGCCAAGGAAGAATAGCCGGTACCGAAATCGTCTACGGCAAGTCGTACCCCGATACGTTTGAGTTCCTGAATCTTGTTGACCGCTTGGCCGATATCGAGCATCAGAATGCTCTCGGTCAGCTCGAGGTGGAGCGATTGTGGCGGCAGTTTGGTTTCGATCAGGATTGCACCGATCGTTTGGCATAGATCCTCCTGCCAGAACTCTTTGCCCGACAGGTTGACCGCAATGGCCAGATCGGTTTGGCCGGCGGCCTGCCACGCCACGCACTGGAGGCAAGCTTCGCGCAGCAGTCTGCGGCCGACATCGACGATGCTGCCGGTTTCCTCCAGTAGCTCAAGATAAGATGAAGGTTCGAGTATGCCCCGTGTCGGGTGGTGCCAGCGCATGAGCACTTCGACCACCTGGATTCGGTGGGTCGATAGATTAAGCTGAGGTTGATAATAAGGGTGGAACTCGCCACGCTCGATGCCATGGCGCATGTCGGTCTCCAGCTCCAGCCGTTGGGCGACTTTGATGTTCATCTCGGCATCGAACAATTGGTAACGGTTACGGCCGAGCCCCTTGGCGTGATACATCGCCGCATCGGCGTTCTTCAGTAAATCGTCGGTACTCTCGCCATCGTTCGGGTAGACGCTGATGCCGATGCTGGAAGTGGTGAAAAATTCGCGCTTGTCGATTAGATAGGGCTGGCCGATGCTCTCTGCCACTTTGTCGACGACATGGATGATTTGACCGACCTTCTCGGCATCCGACACGACGACGATAAACTCGTCGCCACCGAGTCTCGCCACAATGTCGTCGGAACGCACGATGTGGCTAAGGCGCTTGGCCACTTGGCGGATCAGCTCGTCGCCGACGGCATGTCCAAGCGTGTCGTTGACCAGCTTGAAGCGATCGAGATCGATGAACAAGACTCCGACCAGGAGTTTTTGCCGTTGTGCGCGGGCGATGGCTTGTTCCAGTCGACCCATCAGCAGCAGGCGGTTGGGCAGGCCGGTCAGGGCATCATGGGTGGCCATGTGTTCGCGTTCCCGTCCGGCTCGGCCGATAAAGCGGATGACGACGATGGCGACTAGGATGCCGATAAGCAGCGCCACGCCAGATAGCGCATACATGCGTAGCCGTGCGGTATCGTGCGCCGATCTGGCATCCTGTAGCGCTTCTTGGGTGGATTGGTAGGTGGCGCTATCCAATTCGACCAAGGTTTCGAGTACGGCGTTTTGCGCCGGGATTGCCCGGTCGATCAAGATATCGCCGGCGCCAGCCATATTGCCTGCTATGGCAAGGGAGATGGCCTCCTCCTGATAGGGCACCGCGATCCGGCTCAGCCGCCTTTGTTCCTCAAGCAGTCGGCGTTCGGTACTGGTCAATGGCAGATGAAGCAACTGGCTACGGGCAGCGACGAACTTATTGGCCAGTTGTGCGAAATTCATATAAATGGCGTCCCGCTCGAACGGATCGGTCGTATGCATGAGCATAAACAGATTCAAGGTCCGTTCCCGCGCAATGAACCCCATGGTCTTGCTTAATTGGAGCTTATGCATGCTTTCCTCGGTGACGCTTTGCATGCGCAGTTCGGTGGAATCCAGTTGCTTGAGGCCGATGAGCGTGACGAACAGGATCAGCAGTAGCTGTACGACAAAGCCGAGGACGAGGCTCAATTTCCAGATGTGACCAAGCAGCGAGCTGTGGCTTGCTACGGCTGGGTTCGAGATGCCTGCAATGAAGCGGGAGAACACGGTGCAGTATAGGTGGCGCCCAAGGTCGACGCCTGCATTGTATGGGGATAACCCGCAGCTGCATCTAGTATTTGCGGATCACCCGGGCAGGGCCTGTGCCCCTGTCGCATTGACGTCAGGCTGTCATTCGGCCACTAGCCCGGCTGGCCGAACAGGTGGTCCACCTCTTGGGCATCGAAGCGGTAGTCATGATTGCAGAGGTCGTCATGGATATGGATTTCCCCGTGCTCGCGCAGGATGGCCTCGCATTCGTGCCGGCCCAATGCGCGTAGCATATTGCCTACCTTGGTGCGATCTTCTGGGCAATGGTAGGAGACGCGTCGAGGGTCGAACACCCGGATATCCTCTTCCGCAAATAACCGGCTCAGCAGTTGGACCGGCGGCAAATCCAGCAATTCTTCCGGGCGTGCCGTGTCGGCAAGTAGTTGGATGCGGTTCCAACCATCCGGATCGCGGTTATCGGCATCCGGCAGTTTTTGCAGGAACAGCCCGGCGACGCAATCCTCGCGTGCGGCGAGCAGTAGGCGTGCCGGCTGCTGTTCGGAACGGGTCAGATAATGCTCGAATATCGCGGCCACGCTGTCGCCGTCGAGCGGCACGATACTTTGATAGGGCTGGGCCATGCTCGCGGCATCGAGGGTGAGTGCCAATTGGCCGTGGCCCAGCAGCTCGGGTATGGGGGCATCGGCCAAGTCCGGTGCCGCGTGGGCCATGCCGCGTAACCGCAATTGTTCGTCGCAGTCGATGACCAGCAGCTTGACCGGCCCCGAACCCTTGAGCTGAAAGGTCATGCGTCCGGCCTGTTTGAGATTGGACGCGATCAGCGCCGTCACGGCGCTCATTTCGCCCAGTAGTTGGCGCACAGGCTCGGCGTAGCGACGGCGAGCCGACATCTGCCGCCAACTCTCATGCAGTTGGACGACGGCACCGCGGATATCGAGTGCATCGAACAGGAAAGGCCGAACAAGGTCGCGTGGTGGTTCAAAGCTTTCCGACAAGGAGGGCTCCAGTACGGGAACGGTTCAATCCTGCTATTTTATCGGTTCGGGCCGGTCAGGCGAATTCCGATTCTCGTAGGAGACGTGAAGATGCGACTTATGACTTGGAATATCCAATGGGGACGCGGTATGGATGGCCGGGTTGATCTCGCCCGGATTCATGCGACGATCGTAGGCCATGGCGAGTTCGACGTGATCTGCTTGCAGGAGGTGGCGGTCAATTTCACCGAATTGCCCGGTAGCCAGGGCGAGGATGAAGTCAGCGAGCTGTACCGCTTGTTCCCCGACTATTTGCCGGTCTATGGCGCGGCCGTGGATTTGCCCGCCGCAGCCGGTGGCCGCAAGCTGTTCGGCAATCTGATCCTG
>JAJZTV010000202.1 GCA_021847385.1 Pseudomonadota bacterium
CCGGCAGTTCGATCGAGCCGGTGACGTCGGTGGTGCGGAAGTAGAACTGCGGACGGTAGCCGTTGAAGAACGGGGTGTGACGACCCCCCTCGTCTTTCGACAGCACGTAGATCTCGGCCGAGAACTTGGTGTGCGGCTTGATGGAGCCAGGCTTGGCCAGAACCTGGCCGCGCTCGACTTCTTCACGCTTGGTGCCGCGCAGGAGAACGCCAACGTTGTCGCCGGCCTGGCCCTGGTCCAGGAGCTTCCTGAACATTTCGACGCCGGTGCAGGTGGTCTTGAGGGTGGGCTTGATGCCAACGATCTCGATTTCTTCACCAACCTTGATGATGCCGCGCTCGACCCGGCCGGTGACGACGGTGCCGCGACCGGAGATGGAGAAGACATCTTCAACGGGCATCAGGAAGGGCTTGTCGATGGCGCGCTCGGGCTCGGGGATGTAGGAGTCGAGGGCATCGGCCAGCTTCATGATGGACGGCTCGCCGATGTCGCTCTGGTCGCCTTCGAGGGCCTTGAGGGCGCTACCGATGATGATGGGGGTGTCGTCGCCGGGGAAGTCGTACTTGGACAGGAGTTCGCGGATTTCCATTTCGACGAGCTCGAGCAGTTCGGCGTCGTCGACCATGTCGGCCTTGTTCATGTAGACGATGATGTAGGGCACGCCAACCTGACGCGCAAGCAGGATGTGCTCGCGGGTCTGGGGCATGGGGCCGTCGGCAGCAGACACGACCAGGATGGCGCCGTCCATCTGGGCCGCACCGGTAATCATGTTCTTGACGTAGTCGGCGTGGCCGGGGCAGTCAACGTGGGCGTAGTGACGCTTGGCGGTCTCGTACTCGACGTGGGCGGTGTTGATGGTGATGCCGCGCGCCTTCTCTTCGGGCGAGGAATCAATCTCGTCGTACTTCTTGGCAGCTCCGCCAAACTTCTTCGACAGTATGGTGGTGATCGCCGCGGTCAAGGTGGTCTTGCCGTGGTCAACGTGTCCAATCGTGCCAACGTTTACGTGCGGCTTGGTCCGCTCGAATTTTTCCTTAGCCATTTCTCAGTACCCTATAAGATCAAAATTATTTCTTGGCGATGATCGCTTCAGCGACGTTCTTCGGCGCCTCTGAGTAGTGCTTGAATTCCATCGAATAGGTCGCACGCCCTTGCGACATCGAGCGCAGATCGGTGGAATAGCCGAACATCTCGGCCAGCGGCACCTCGGCCTTGACCAGCTTGACCCCGGCGGCATCGTCCATGCCCTGGATGATGCCGCGGCGACGGTTGAGGTCGCCCATCACATCGCCCATGTAGTCCTCGGGCGTCTCGACTTCGACCGCCATCATCGGCTCCAGCAGGACCGGATTCGCCTTGCGCATGCCTTCCTTGAACGCCAGGTTCGCCGCCAGCTTGAACGCAAGCTCGGACGAATCGACATCGTGGTACGAACCATCAAACAGCGTAACCTTGATATCCACCACCGGGAAGCCCGCGAGCACGCCGTTGTTCAGCGACTCGATCAGCCCCTTTTCCACGGCCGGAATGAATTCGCGCGGCACGGTACCACCCTTGATCGCATCGACGAACTCAAAGCCCTTGCCCGCCTCGTTCGGCTCCATCTTGATCCAGACGTGGCCGTACTGGCCCTTGCCGCCGGACTGCTTGGCATGCTTGCCTTCCTGCTCGACGGACTTGCGGATTGCCTCACGGTAGGCCACCTGCGGCGCACCCACGTTGGCCTCGACGCCGAATTCGCGCTTCATGCGGTCAACCAGGATCTCGAGATGCAGTTCGCCCATGCCCGAAATAATGGTCTGCCCCGACTCTTCGTCGGTGCGCACGCGGAACGACGGGTCTTCCTGCGCCAGGCGGCCCAGCGCGATACCCATCTTTTCCTGGTCCGCCTTGGTTTTCGGCTCGACCGCGACGTGAATCACCGGCTCGGGAAACTCCATGCGCTCGAGCGTAATCGGAGCACCGACATCGCACAGCGTGTCGCCCGTTGTGACATCCTTCAGGCCCACCGCGGCAGCAATGTCGCCCGCCCGCACTTCCTTGATTTCCTCGCGCTGGTTGGCGTGCATCTGCAGGATACGGCCGATACGTTCCTTGCGGCCCTTGACCGGGTTGTAGATCGTATCGCCCGAGTTCACCACGCCGGAATAGACACGGAAGAAGATGAGCTGACCAACATAGGGGTCGGTCGCGATCTTGAACGCGAGCGCCGAGAATTTCTCGTCGTCGGAAGCCATACGCTGGCCCTCCTCTCCGTTCTCGAGCTCACCCTTCACCGGGGGAATATCGGTCGGCGCCGGCATCAGCTCGATCACCTTGTCGAGCATTGCCTGCACCCCCTTGTTCTTGAAGGCGGTGCCACACATCATCGGCACGATTTCGCTGGCGATGGTACGCGCACGCAAGCCGGCGATGATGTCGGCCTCGGAGAGGTCACCCTCTTCGAGGTACTTGTTCATCAACTCCTCGGACGACTCGGCAGCCGCCTCGACCATGGCTTCGCGCCACTTCTTGCAGGTGTCCGCCAGATCGGCCGGGATGTCGCGCAACTCGAACTTCATGCCCTGGCTGGCGTCGTCCCAGTAGATCGCCTTCATCCTGATAAGGTCGACCACGCCCTCGAACTTGTCTTCGGCACCGATCGGCACCTGCACCGGAACCGGATTGGCCTTCAGGCGCGTACGCATCTGCTCGTAGACCTTGAAGAAGTCGGCGCCCGAGCGATCCATCTTGTTGACAAATGCAAGACGCGGCACGCCGTACTTGTTGGCCTGACGCCACACGGTTTCGGACTGCGGCTGCACACCGCCCACCGCGCAATAGACCATGCAAGCGCCATCCAGCACCCGCATCGAACGCTCGACCTCAATGGTGAAGTCGACGTGCCCCGGGGTGTCGATGATGTTGATGCGATGCTCGGGGAACTTGCCATCCATCCCCTTCCAGAAACAGGTGGTCGCAGCCGAGGTAATGGTGATGCCGCGCTCACGCTCCTGCTCCATCCAGTCCATGGTAGCCGCACCATCATGCACTTCGCCGATCTTGTGCGACACCCCTGTGTAAAACAGGATGCGCTCGGTGGTGGTGGTCTTGCCGGCGTCAATATGGGCCGAAATGCCGATATTGCGATAGCGTTCAATAGGAGTCGTGCGTGCCACGTTATATACCTGACTAAATGAATTGCATTAGAAGCGGAAATGCGAGAAGGCCTTGTTGGCTTCAGCCATACGATGCACTTCCTCACGCTTCTTCACTGCACCGCCACGGCCTTCCGCCGCATCCAGCAACTCGCCCGCCAGACGGGCGCCCATGGACTTCTCGCCGCGCTTGCGCGCCGCGTCCTTCAGCCAGCGCATGGCCAGCGCAGTACGACGGGAGGAACGCACCTCGACCGGCACCTGGTAGTTGGCACCGCCGACGCGACGACTCTTCACCTCGACCAACGGACGGGCGTTGTTGAGCGCGGTGCTGAACACTTCCAGCGGGTCCTTGCCCGACTTGCTGGTGATCTGCTCGAACGCGCCATAGACGATGCGCTCGGCGACCGACTTCTTGCCGCTGGACATGACGACGTTCATGAATTTGGAAACTTCCTGATTGCCGAATTTCGGATCAGGCAGGATTTCACGTTTGGGGACTTCGCGACGACGGGGCATATTCCTGTCTCTCTATCTAGTTAAGCTTGCTGGCCGATCAGGCTTTCTTCGGACGCTTGGCGCCGTACTTCGA
>JAJZTV010000203.1 GCA_021847385.1 Pseudomonadota bacterium
CGCCCAGCATGGCACCCATGGCATCGCTGCCGGTGACGCAGATGTGCAGACTGTCCGGCGGCAGGCCGGGCCAATCGACGAATTTGACGAGGTGGAACACATAGGCCGCCTTGACCTTGAGGGCGAGGTCGTCCTCGGCCTGACTGGCCTGCACCAGACCGCTGCACAGCAGGAGCGTGAGGAGAAGATGGCGCAAGGTCGGCATGCGGCGTGTCAGAAGTCCAGATTCAGGCCGACGTAGGCGTTGAAGCCTGGATCACGGAAACCCCAGGGCATGTCGAAGCGCCGGTCGGTCAGGTTGTTCAGGTCGGCGAAAGCCGTGTAACGCTCGCCGAACGCCTTGCTCACGCGCAGATTCAGGATGCCGTAGCCACCGAAGGACTGGCGGTTGCTGCGTGCGGCGCTGTTCCAGTAGGTTCCAACCCAGTGGCCGTAGGTCGAAGCCGCGATGCCGCCCGGCAGTTGCAGATGCAGGCCGAGGTTGGCGACACGGTCCGGAGCGAACGGGATCTCGGTGCCATCCTGGTCGGCGTCGGTCGGGTTGTCGATGCGCGTGCGCGACAGGGTCAGGTTGGCGAACCCTTCGATACCGTCGCCGAATCGCCGCGAGGCATCGAGCTCCAGGCCGCGCGCGGTCGCGCTGCCGGCGTTGACCGCCCGGGTCTGCGACGGGGCGACGCTGACCACGTTGTCGACGATGGCGTTGGAGACCTTGTTGAAGAAGCCGCGCACGCCCAGCCGGGTCAGGCTGTCGGGTTGCCAGTCGATGCCAATGTCTTCGCCGATGCCGTTCTCGGATTGCAATGCCGGGTTGGCCAGTTGTCCGCTGCCGCTGACGGTGGTGCCGCCGATCTGCTTGGCCGCCGGCGGCATGAAACTGCTGCCGGCATTGGCATAGAGCGAGAGATCGGCGGAGGCGTTGTAGCGCGCGCCCAGGCTCCACAGGGTCTTCTGCCAGGAGGCGCTGGCCGTGGTCGGCACGCTGCCGCCGAGCAGGGCATAGCGGTGGTCCACGCTGTTCTGGCGCAAGCCGCCACGCCACACCCAGTCGCCGAGTTGCAGTTTCTCCTGCACGTAGAGGCCGCGCGAGGTCGCGCTGACATCGTTCTGCGGCGTGGCCGTACCGGCAGGCGAGAGACTGTCGGTCGTGTAGTGCACTGTCTGCCGGTCCATGCCGGCGGTGAGCAGCGCGCCTTCGGCATGCTGGTAGCTGAACGCGAGATCCAGCGGCCGGATGCGTTGCCGCGTCAGGCCAAACCCGGTCGAGCTCAGGTCGGTCGGATAGTTGTCTTCGCCGATGCGCCGGTCATAGTCGCGGTCCCCGGCCTTGAACTGCACATGCAGTGCTGGCGTCAGCTGGTTGTCATAAGCCAGGTTGGCGGTGTCGTAGCGGTGATGGTATTGCCGGTTGGGGCGGCCCGCATCGCCATCCTGCCGGGTGTGATGGAGGAACAGCGAGAGCGTGTGGTCGGCACGGCCGAAGTCATAGCTCAGCTTGCCGTAGGCCTTGAGCTTGTCATAGTTGGGTGTATCCACCGTCTGCAACCAGGAGTTCGGCGCACCGTACTGGGTATAGGCAGAGCGTTCGTCGCCGGCGCCGAGGAAGTAGCTCAAGTCGCCTTGCCGCCCCTGATGGTAGGCGCGCCCATTGAGCGTGTCCCAGCTGCCATAGCCGGCCTGCACGCGTGTCTCGGTGCGCTCGATATGGCGCTTGAGGATGAGGTTGGTGGTGCCGGCCAGCGGCGATTCGTTGCCGGCGAAATCCATCGACAGATAGTTCGGGTACATCACCGAGGCCGGCCCCTTGTGCGCCTCGATGCGTTCCAGCGCCCAGGGGTCCAGACTCATCGCGTCGATGAAGGAATCGATGGGTACGCCGTCGAGCAGGTAGCTGTTGTACTTGGGGCCGAGCCCGGCATAGGAACCCCAGTTGGCGTCGTTGCGCGACAGCACGTTGACGAACTGGCCGGAGGTGTAACGCAGCAGTTCCGCCAGGTTGCGGTTGTTCTGTGGCTGTCGCTCGAAATCTTCGCTGCGCAACACCGCGATGTTCTGGGTCACCGAGTTGCGTGCCTGCGGTACCTTGGTGTCGGTGACCAGCATGTCGGCCAGGTCTTCCAGGCTGGCAGCATCGACGAAACTGCTCAGTGGCAGGTCGCGCACCGATTCGCTGGATGCGTAGACGGGCAGGAGCGAGGAGAGCGAAAAAACCAGGCCAGTGGTGGCGATGCGCGTCAGCGGGTTCATGGGTTCGTCATTGCCCTGTCGGATGCCGAGGCATCTTGTTCAAACCTGTCACCGCATCGCTGCGATGACGCCATCCTCCTTTCCGTCCGCATTTTTATCGAGTTCGCGGCTCGGCATGGCCGCCCCGCTCTGTAGCGGGGCCGGGCGGATGGTAGCCGTTTGTCAGGCCACCGTCACCTTGTTGTCCAGATACACGTCCTGCACCGCGTTGATCAGCGCCACACCGTCCGGCATCGGCTTCTGGAACGCCTTGCGCCCGAGGATCAGGCCCATGCCGCCGGCACGCTTGTTGATCACGGCGGTGCGCACCGCCTGCTGCAGGTCGTCCTTGCCCGATTCGCCGCCGGAGTTGATCAGTCCGGCGCGGCCCATGTAGCAGTTGGCCACCTGGTAGCGCACCAGGTCGATGGGGTGGTCGGTGGTGAGGTCGCTGTACACCTTGGGGCTGGTCTTGCCGAACTTGATGGCGTTGTAGCCGCCGTTGTTCTCGGCCATCTTCTGCTTGACGATGTCGGCGTTGATGGTCACGGCGAGATGGTTGGCCTGGCCGGTCAGGTCGGCGGCAACGTGGTAGTCCTTGTCAGCGGTCTTGAATGCCGGGTTGCGCAGGTAGGCCCAGAGGATGGTGACCATGCCGAGTTCATGCGCGTGCTGGAACGCTTCCGAGATCTCGATGATCTGGCGGCGTGACTGCTCCGAGCCGAAGAACACCGTCGCGCCCACCGCCACCGCGCCCATGTCGAAGGCCTGGTCCACGCTGGCGAACAGGGTCTGGTCGAACTCATTGGGATAAGTCAGCAGTTCGTTGTGGTTGATCTTCACAATGAACGGCACCTTGTGCGCGTACTTGCGCGCGACCGATGACAACACGCCCAGCGTGGAAGCCACGCCGTTGCAGCCGGCCGCGATGGCGAGCTTCACGATATTCTCGGGATCGAAATAGATGGGGTTGGGTGCGAACGAGGCGCCGCCCGAGTGCTCCACGCCCTGGTCTACCGGCAGGATGGAGAGATAACCGGTGTTGGCGAGGCGACCGTGGCCATACAGGGCCTGCAGGCTGCGCAGCACCGCGGTCTTGCGGTCCTTCACTGCCACCACGCGGTCCACATAGTCGGGGCCGGGCACATGTAACGATTCTTTCGGGATGCCGGTACAGCGATGGTTTAGCAGTGACTCGGCTTCCTGGCCCAGCAATTGTTCGATGTTCGTCATGATGCTTACTCCCGTGAAGTTGAAAGATCGATGAAGCGACAAGCGAAAGACCGACTTATGGTACTCCTTCGCTATAATTCCGCCATCTTCAATCACCCAGTGGAATCCACCATGCAAGCTCCCGTCTTCGGCACCCCGCTCAGTCCATCCGCTACCAAGGTCATGCTGCTCGGCAGCGGTGAACTCGGCAAGGAGGTCATCATCGCCCTGCAACGTCTGGGGGGGGAAGTCATCGCCGTC
>JAJZTV010000204.1 GCA_021847385.1 Pseudomonadota bacterium
CTGCATCGCCCTCTGTTTCCCCAGCTATTGGAGGCGTTGTCGCCGGGGGGCGTATTGATCTATGAGACCTTCGCCTTGGGGCAGGAGCGCTATGGCCGGCCGCGCAATCCGGCCTATTTGCTGTTGCCGGGCGAGTTGTTGGAGTTCGCGCGCGGCCGCTTGCGCGTGGTGGCCTATGAGGATGTGACGGAAGCGACACCGCCTCGGCGCATGCAGCGCCTGTGCGCCATAAAACCCTAAGCGGGGTTCTTTTGAGTACAATTCCCTAATTTTCTACGGATTTCATGCATATGTTTACCGGCAGTTTGGTTGCGCTTGTTACGCCGATGCGGCCCGACGGCATGCTCGATCTCGATGGCCTCAAGCGTTTGATCGACTGGCATATCGAGCAAGGTTCGGACGGCTTGGTGATCGTCGGCACCACCGGCGAGTCGCCGACGGTAAGCCAGGAAGAGCACTGCTTGCTGATTCGGACGGCCGTAGAGCACGCCGCTGGCCGCATTCCGGTTATCGCGGGTACGGGCGGGAATTCCACGGCCGAGGCGATCGAGTTGTCTCGCTGTGCCAAGCAGGCGGGCGCCGCCGCCGGCCTATCGGTGGCACCCTACTACAACAAGCCGACGCAAGAGGGCCTGTACCGACATTTCAAAGCCATTGCCGAGGCAGTCGATCTGCCGTTGATTCTGTACAACGTGCCGGGCCGTACCGTGGCCGATATCGGCAACGACACCGTGCTCAAGCTGGCCCAGGTGCCGGGCGTGATCGGTATCAAAGACGCTACCGGCAATATCGAGCGAGGCAGTGAGCTGATCAAACGCGCGCCGAAGGGGTTCGCGGTTTACAGTGGCGACGATGCCAGCGGCTTGGCCTTGATGCTGCTCGGCGGCCAGGGCGTGATCTCGGTGACTGCCAACGTGGCCCCCAAGCTGATGCATGAGATGTGCGCCGCCGCCTTCGCCGGCGAACTTTCCCGGGCCAGGGAAATCAATTTCAACTTGCTCGCCCTGCATCAAAAATTATTCGTCGAAGCCAACCCCATTCCGGTGAAATGGGCCATGGCCGAGATGGGGCGGATCGAACGCGGTATCCGCCTGCCGTTGACCGAGCTTTCCGCTACGCACCATGAAACCCTGCGCGCTGCCATGCGCGAGGCCGGCGCCCTGTGAGGATGAAACCATGCGCATGACCGTCTTGGCTGTTTTGCTCACCACCTTGGTTCTAGGTGGCTGCTCGATCATCGAATCGAAAAAAATCGAGTACAAGTCCGCGAGCAGCGTGCCGACTTTAGAGGTGCCGCCCGACCTGATCCTGCCCAGTTCCGACAAGCGCTATGTCGTGCCCGATACCACGCCGAAGGGTACCGCCACGTATTCCGCCTATAGCGCGGAGCGTGGCGTGCAGAAGCCCAGTGGTGACAGCTCCGTGTTGCCGAACGTCGACAAGGTGAGCATGGAGCGTGCCGGCAGCCAGCGTTGGCTGGTGGTGCAGATGCCACCGCAGGAAGTTTGGCCGGTGATCAAAGAGTTTTGGCAAGAGATGGGTTTCGTGCTCAATCTTGAATTGCCGGATGCCGGCGTGATGGAAACCGATTGGGCGGAAAACCGGGCCAAAATTCCGCAAGACCCAATTCGCAACCTATTGGGCAAGGTGCTGGATTCGGTCTATTCGACCGCTGAGCGTGACAAGTTCAGAACGCGGCTGGAGCCCGCTGTCAATGGCAAGGGGACGGAGATCTACATCAGCCATCGTGGCATGTACGAGGTCTATGAGGGCACGGTGGGCGGCGGAGACCAGGGTACTGGGCGTACCGTCTGGCAGCCGCGCCCGGCCGATCCCGAACTCGAGGCCGAGATGCTGCGCCGCTTGATGGTGCGGTTCGGTGTCGAAGAAACGCGCGCCCGGACGCTGGTGGCCGAAAAGCCTGCTGAGCTACGCGCCAGTAAGGCACAGGGCCAGGATGGTGTGCCGGTCTTGAATACCCCGGATAGCTTCGATCGTGCCTGGCGCCGTGTCGGTTTGGCGCTCGATCGTATCGGCTTTACGGTGGAGGACCGCAACCGCGCGGCCGGCGTCTACTATGTTCGCTATGCGGATGCCGATGCCGTCAGTACCGCCAAGGAGAAGGGCTTCCTGTCCAAGCTTGCGTTCTGGAGCAGCGACGATGCCAAGGTGCTGAGCCAGCGCTATCGTATCCATGTGGCCGAGCAGGCCGGCCAGACCAGGGCGTCGGTGTTGCAGGACGATGGCAAGCCGCTCAAGACCGAAACGGCACAGCGCATCATCAACCTGCTGTACGAGCAGTTGAAGTGAGGCGTTTGGGCGAGGTGGCTTAGTGCGTTTTGCCTGCCTGGGTAGCGGCAGTCGCGGCAATGCCTGGTTGGTCGAGGCTGGCGATACCCGGGTCTTGGTCGATTGCGGTTTCAGCGCGCGCGAAATGGCGCGGCGCTTGGAGCGGCTAGGGATTGCCGCCGATACGGTCGATGCCGTGCTGCTGACCCACGAGCATGCCGATCATGCGCGCGGTGTCGCTGGCTTCGCCTCCCGGTTCGGTTGCGAGGTCTTTCTGACTCATGGCGCCCAGGTCATGCTGGCGGCCGGGGATGGCGCACCGAAACGGTCACGTGAAATCGATTCGCATACGCCGTTCGCTTTGGGCAATCTCGAAATCGTCCCAGTTGCCGTGCCGCACGACGCGCGCGAACCGGTGCAGTTCGTTTTTGGCGATGGTCGTGTGCGGCTAGGCATCTTGACCGATGCCGGCCATGTGAGCGCGCACATGGAGGCCATGTTTGCGAATTGCGATGGCTTGGCGCTCGAGTGCAACCATGACGTCGACCTGTTGCGCGGGGGCAGTTACCCGCCGGCCCTGAAGGCGCGTATCCTAGGACGTTATGGCCATCTCGATAACGCGATGGCGCGCGCTTTTCTGGCCAAGGTCGCCTCGCCCCGCTTGCAGCATGTGGTGGCGGCGCATTTGAGCGAGGAAAACAACCGTCCTGAGTTGGCGCGCCAAGCCTTGGCGGCTGCCTTGGGCTGCGAAGAAAACTGGATCGGCGTGGCCGACCAAGAAGAAGGCTGCGATTGGCGGCAGCTTGTTTGAATCGTGTCTGGAAATGGAATTGAGAACGGATGAGTGAATCGTCGGCCTTGGAGGCCGCTGGCAGTTTTGCCGAATTGAACCTGAGCCCCGAGATTCAGCGGGCGCTGGACGATATGGGCTATCAAACGCCAACGCCGATCCAGAAGCAGGCCATTCCCCTGGTGTTGGCCGGCCGTGATCTGATGGCCCAGGCCCAGACCGGCACCGGCAAGACCGCCGCTTTTGCCCTGCCCTTGCTGCAGAAGATGCAGCCGTTCGCCAATACCAGCACTTCGCCGGCGCGGCACCCGGTGCGCGCCCTGGTGTTGGCGCCGACGCGCGAATTGGCCATCCAGGTCTATGAGAGCATTGTGACTTATGGCAAGCACATGCCGCTACGCAGCACGGTCGTTTATGGCGGCGTGGGCCTGGATACCCAGACACCGCAATTGCGGGCTGGCGTCGAGGTGCTAGTGGCCACGCCAGGCCGCTTGCTGGATCACGCCGGTAGCCGCACGCTCAGCTTGGCCCAGGTTGAATATCTGGTGCTGGACGAGGCCGATCGCATGCTGGACATGGGCTTCCTGCCCGATCTGAAACGCATCCTCAGCCTG
>JAJZTV010000205.1 GCA_021847385.1 Pseudomonadota bacterium
AAGCCGATGAATGCCTTGCTCAAGCGCAAGGTGGCAGCGGTCGGCGACGAGCCGGCGGTGACCAAGTCGCAGCAGAGCCTGGAACTCGGGCCGGGCATGACCCTGACCGACACACCGGGTTTGATGTGGCCGAAGATCGAGCATGACAGCGACGGCTACATGCTCGCCGCCAGCCACGCCATCGGCCGCAATGCGGTGATCGACGAAGAGGTCGCGCTGTTTTTGCTCGACATCCTGCTGGCGCGTTATCCCGCGGCGCTGGCGGCACGCTACGGTTTCGCCACGGCCGGCCACGACGCGGTCGCCACGCTGGAGGCCATCGCCAAGCGGCGCGGCTGTATCCTGAAGGGGCGGGGCGGCGAATTGGATTTGGACAAGGCCGCGCAGATTCTATTGACCGACTACCGTGCCGGCAGCCTGGGCCGAATCAGTCTGGAAACGCCGGAGACGCGCCAGGCCATGCTGGCAGGCACCGGCAAGCGGCCTGCCGCTGTAGCGGATAGCGAGGGGGCGTAGCTGTGGAGTCCAGACTGACCGAACTCGAAATCAAGCTGAGCTACACCGAAGACTTGGTCGAGGAACTCAACCGCACCGTCTACCGCCAGCAGGAACAGATCGAAAGCCTGCAAAGGCAGATACTCAATTTGCAGCAGCAGGTGCAAGACATCGGCCCGCCGGGGCAGGGCGGCGACCTACGCGACGAAATTCCACCGCACTACTGACCTGACCCTGCGGTCGGCCAGCAGGCGCGGATTATGGCGGGCTTATTTAGCGGGCGTGGCCGATTGACACTTCTTCATGAAGGCCGACTTGGCGGCGCCGGCCAGTTTCTTCTCGGCGGCCTGGGCTTCACAGTCGTTCTTCATCGGTGCATTGGTTTCCCGTTCGCACTTCTTGATGAAACTGGCCTTGGCCGCGCCGCGCAGGTTCTTCTCCGCCGCCTTGGCCTCGCACGAGGCATGGTCGGCGAAGGCGAGGTTGGCGGTGAACAGGCCGGCTAATAAGACGATGACGATCTTTTTCATGAGCGATCTCCTAGGTCATGTGTTGGGTAGCCGTACATGCAGGTTGCCTCAATGTACGGTTCCCAATTGATAAAACATAAACCCTTAAGCGGGACTTAGGCTGCCTCAGCCGGTATTTTCTAGCGGCTGATCGGCTTGTAGCGAATGCGCTTGGGCTTCGCGCCTTCCTCGCCCAGCCGCTTCCTCTTGTCCGCCTCGTATTCCTGGTAGTTGCCGGCGAAGAACTCCCAGTGGGATTCGCCTTCGCAGGCCAGGATGTGGGTGGCGATGCGGTCGAGGAACCAGCGGTCGTGCGAGATCACCAGCACGCAGCCGGCGAATTCCAGGAGGGCATCTTCCAGCGCGCGCAGGGTTTCGACGTCGAGGTCGTTCGACGGCTCGTCCAACAGCAGCACGTTGCCGCCCTGGATCAGGGTCTTGGCCAGGTGCAGCCGGCCGCGCTCGCCGCCGGACAGTTTGCCGACGATCTTTTGCTGGTCGCCGCCCTTGAAGTTGAAGCGGCCGATATAGGCGCGGCTGGGCATCTCGAAGCGGCCGACGGTCAGGATGTCGGCACCGTTGGCGATGGCGTCGAACACGGTCTTGTCGTCCTCCAGCCCCTCGCGCGACTGGTCGACCGAGGCGATCTTCACCGTCGGGCCGATGTCGATCTCGCCGGAATCCGGCTGCTCGCGGCCCTGGATCATCTTGAACAGCGTCGATTTACCGGCGCCGTTGGGGCCGATGATGCCGACGATGGCGCCGGGCGGAATCTGGAAGGAGAGGTTGTCGATCAGCAGACGGTCACCGAAGGCCTTGGACACGCCGTTGAACTCGATCACCTTGTCGCCCAGGCGCTCGCCCGGCGGGATGAAGATCTCCTGGGTCTCGTTGCGCTTCTGGTATTCGACCGAGTTGAGTTCCTCGAATCGGGCCAGGCGGGCCTTGGACTTGGCCTGGCGGGCCTTGGGGTTCTGCCGCACCCACTCCAGTTCCTGCTTCATCGCCTTCATGTGGGCGTCGATCTGCTTCTGCTCCTGTTCCAGCCGGGCCTCCTTCTGCTCCAGCCAGGAGGAGTAGTTGCCCTTCCACGGGATGCCATGGCCGCGGTCGAGTTCGAGAATCCACTCGGCGGCGTTGTCGAGGAAGTAGCGGTCGTGGGTGACGGCGACCACGGTGCCGGGAAAGCGGGTGAGGAACTGTTCCAGCCACTCCACCGATTCGGCGTCGAGGTGGTTGGTCGGCTCGTCCAGCAGCAGCATGTCGGGCTTGGACAGCAGCAGCTTGCACAGGGCGACACGGCGCTTCTCGCCGCCGGACAGGTGCTCGATCCGGGCATCCCAGGCCGGCAGGCGCAGGGCGTCGGCCGCGATCTCCAACTGGGTCTGGGTGTCGTTGCCGGCGGCGGCGATGATCGCCTCCAGCCGGGCCTGCTCCTCGGCCAGCTTGTCGAAGTCGGCGTCCGGTTCGGCATAGGCGGCGTAGATCGCTTCCAGCTTCTGCTGGGCCTGCATCACCTCGCCCAGGCCGGCCTCGACCTCTTCGCGCACGGTCTTGGCCGGGTCGAGCTGCGGTTCCTGCGGCAGGTAGCCGATGGAGACGTTGGGCAGGTGCTGCACCTCGCCCTCGTAGTCCTTGTCGGCGCCGGCCATGATGCGCAGCACGGTGGACTTGCCCGAGCCGTTGAGGCCGAGCAGGCCGATCTTGGCGCCGGGGAAGAAGGACAGCGAGATGTCCTTGATGATCTGCCGCTTGGGCGGGACGACTTTGCTCACACGGAGCATGGACATGACGTATTGGGCCATTGGTCGAATCGAGTTAAAGCAAAAAACGGATTATCGCATTACGGGGCGGTCGGTAGCGTACGGCGGTGTCAGGCCGGCGGGGACTGCACTGAACGCCTTGGGGTGATCGGATACCGATCGAACAGGCTGAACTACTGGGGGTTTTGCGTGACGGCCAGGCCCTTGCGGACCAGGTCGGCCAGAGAGTCTGCGCGCATCTTGGAATAGAGATTGGCGCGGTGCACTTCGATTGTGCGTGGGCTGACGCCGATCTTCCTGGCCATTTCCTTATTGGACATGCCGGCCATGATCAGTTCCAGCACCTCGCGCTCGCGCGGAGTCAGGCGCGTCATCAGTCCATGGACTTCTTGCGAGCTTTCTCGCGGCGACATCGGGGCGCCACATTTCGCCAAGGCCTTTTGCACGGCATCGAGAAAGATTTGGGCCTTGAGCGGCTTTTCCAGGAAATCTTCGGCCCCGGCTTTCATGGCCTGTACTGCGGTGCCGACATCGCCATAGCCCGAGGCGAAGATCACCGGTAACCAAATGCCGCGTTCACGCATCTTTTCCATGACGGCGAGACCGGTCATATCGGGCAGGATCATGTCGATCACGGCACAGGAGGATTCGGACGGGTGCACCATGTCCAGGAACTCCTGGCCAGTGGTATAGAGCGCCACGCTGACGCCAATAGATTGCAGCAGGCCGATATACCACTGGCCGAGTGTGGGGTCGTCTTCCAAGATGTAGACGATGCTATGGGTGCCATCTTTTGCCATCGTTATTCTCGCTCTTGAGTCAGTTTTCGGCTGAGATCAAAAGGATCCTCCCGCTGTCATGCCGGCAATATACCGGTAAAAAAAAGATATGGCATCTGTCATATCGGCCGAGCATAGCGCACA
>JAJZTV010000013.1 GCA_021847385.1 Pseudomonadota bacterium
GGTCTTCGAAGTCGTGGGCGACGTGCTTGTAGAAGGTCTTGTAGTCGTCCTCGGTCAGCTCGTTCTTGGGCCGGGCCCACAGGGCGGAGGCGCGGTTGGCAGTCTCTTCCTCGCCCTTGTCGTCGACGAAGACGATAGGGATGGCCACGTGGTCGGAGTACTGGCGGACGATGTTCTTCAGGCGCCAGTCCTCGAGGAACTCGTCCTCGCCTTCCTTCAGGTGCAGCACAATCTCGGTGCCGCGTTGGGCCTTGTCCACCGTCTCCAGGCTGTAGTCGCCCTCGCCGGCCGACTCCCAGCGCACCCCGTGTTCCTGGGTCAGGCCGGCGCGGCGGGTGGTCAGGGTGACCTTGTCGGCGACGATGAAGCTGGAATAGAAGCCGACGCCGAACTGGCCGATCAGTTGGGTGTCCTTCTGCTGGTCGCCGGTGAGCTTGGAGAAGAATTCCTTGGTGCCGGACTTGGCGATGGTGCCGATGTGCTCGATCACCTCCTGCCGGCTCATGCCGATGCCGTTGTCGCGCAGGGTCAGGGTGCGGGCGGCCTTGTCGATGCTGAGCCAGATCTTGAGTTCGCTGTCGTTCTCGTACAGCGCGGCGTCGTTCAGGGCCTCGAAGCGCAGCTTGTCGGCGGCATCGGAGGCGTTGGACACCAGCTCGCGCAGGAAGATCTCCTTGTGGCTGTATAGGGAGTGGATCATCAGGTGCAGCAGTTGCTTCACCTCGGCCTGGAAACCCAAAGTCTCTTTCACGTTTTCGCTCATATGTTCTCTCCAGCAGAAATTATTTCGACCGTACATATGGTCAGACCGATCGATTTCAACGGTAGAATCCGATTCGACACCCAAGTCCGATTTATAGGGTAATAGATTCTTGAAACACGAATACGACCTGTGGCTGGTGGGGCTATCGGTCGGCGTCGCGATCCTGGCGGCCTTCACTGCCTTGACCATTGCCGCGCGGATACCGCATGCCGGTCCGAAAAGAGTGCCTTACTGGCTAGCAGGTGGCGCCTTCGCCATGGGCTGCGGTATCTGGGCCATGCATTTCATCGGCATGCTGGCCTTGCATCTGCCGATCCCGCTCGCCTATGACATCCCGCGAACCGGGCTTTCCCTGCTGCTGGCTATCCTGGCCTCGGCCCTCGCTTTGTACTTGGTCCGTTGCGGCATCGACAAGCCGCTCAAGCGGCATCTCAGCGCCTTGTTGATGGGACTGGGCATCAGTGCCATGCACTACGTCGGCATGAGCGCACTCAAGATGTCGCCACCGATAGACTATCAGCCGGGCCTGGTGCTGCTGTCGCTGGCCATCGCCTATGCGGCTTCCTGGTTCGCCCTGAGAACGGTCACCGTCCACGCCCCCGCCGATTCCCTGGCTATGCCCCCTGCAAGCGCGTTCGGACGGCCCACTGCTGCAGAGCAGGGGCCGGCCAACCTGACCTCATCGCGGCAATTGCTCGGCGCGTTGTATATGGGGGTCGCCATCGCCGGCATGCATTACGTCGGCATGGCGGCGGCCCGTTTCGACCTGCGAAGCGTTTGCTTGGCCGCCCCGGTTGGCCTCGGTTCGGGCGAAATCGCCATCATCGTTTCCAGCTTGACCCTGATGGTACTGATCGTCACCTTGCTGATGTTGATGCACGATCTTAGGCTGGACGAACAGCGCGCGCATTACCTGAAGGAATTGGAAAAGCGCAATCTGCATTTGGAATCGGAAGCGATCCGCTTGGCAGAAAATATGACCGAGCAGATCCATGCCGGCGCGAAGCGCGACCAGCTCCTCGCCACCATCGTCAAGCAATCGGGCGACCCGATCCTGACCCTGGACCTCAACCGCAACATCACCAGTTGGAACCAGGCGGCGGCCGATCTGTTCGGTTATCAAGCCGAGGAGATCATCGGGCGCCCCTTCAGCCAGATCGAGGCGGCCTCGGTCGAAATGACGCCGGACCAAGCCCTGTTCACCCTACGCAACCGGGATGGCGACTTACTCATCGCCAGCTGCACCAGCTCGCCGCTACTGGACGAGCCTGGCATCCGCGTGGGCGAAATCCTTACCCTGCGCGACGTCACGGAAGAGCGGCGGGCACACGACCAGCTCCAATTGATGGCCCTGGTGACCGAGAACCTCGGTGAAGGCATCATGATCACCGACCAGGACAACCGGATCATCTCCGTCAACAAGGCCTTTACCACCATCACCGGCTACGTCTTGGATGAAGTTGCCGGCAAGAAACCCTCGATCCTCGCTTCGGGTCAACATAACCGGGCCTTCTATGCCGCGCTGTGGGACAGTTTGATCAAACATGGCTTTTGGCGCGGCGAGGTGTGGAACCGGCGCAAGGACGGCGGTCTGTATCCGGAGTGGCTGTCCATCACGGCGTTGCGCGATGCACACGGCCAGATTTCCAACTATGTCGCGATCTTCTCCGACATCACCCAAAGCAAGGAACGCGAGGCGCGCATCGAATATCTGGCACAGCACGACCATCTGACGCAACTGCCGAACCGGCTGTTACTGCGCGATCGGATCGAGCAAGCCATCGCTTATGCCCACCGAACCGGGACCAAGGTCGCCATCCTGTTCATCGACCTGGATCGATTCAAGCTGATCAACGATACCTTGGGCCACACCTACGGCGATCTGCTGCTAAAGGAAGTGGCCGAGCGCCTGCAAAATCTGGTGCGCGAGGACGACACCGTCAGCCGCCAAGGCGGCGACGAATTCATCATCATGCTGCGCAACATCCGCAACATCGCCCACATTGCGCACTTGGCCGACAAGTATCTCGACGCCCTCTCCGTCGAATATGTGATCGGCGGCCATCATCTCCACGTCACGCCCAGCATCGGCATCAGCCTCTACCCGGATGACAGCAGCTCAATCGAAGAGCTGATCCAGCATGCCGACACCGCGATGTACCACGCCAAAGACCTGGGGCGGGCGACTTACCAGTTCTATACCGAGAAGCTCAATGCCGCGCTAGCCGAGCGATTGGCAATCGAAAGCGCGTTGCGGGAGGCCTTGCGCACAGACCAGCTCAGACTGTTCCTCCAGCCGCAATACCGGCTTGCCGACAAAAAACTGGTCGGCGCCGAGGCCTTGTTGCGCTGGCAACACCCGACCCGGGGCCTGGTCTACCCAGGCGAGTTCATCCCGATCGCGGAAGATTCCCGGCTGATCGAAAGTATCGGCCAATGGGTGCTCAACACCAGCCTCAAGCTCTTGCAACAATGGCATGGCGACAGCGACCTAGGCCACTTGCATATCGCGGTGAACGCCTCGGCGCGCCAGCTCAACAATGCGGAATTTGCCGGCCAGGTCAAAACCCTGCTCGACCAGCACACCTTCCAGCATGGCAATTTGCATATCGAGATTACCGAGTCGACCTTGATGAAGGACATCGATCGCAGCTTGGCCCAGCTTCAGGCCTTGAAAAACCTTGGCCTGAAGTTGGCGGTGGACGATTTCGGCACCGGCTACTCCTCGCTCAACTACCTCAAGCAACTGCCGATCGACATGCTGAAGATCGATCAATCCTTCATCCGCGGCATTCCCGACGATTCGCACGACAAGACCATCAGCCTCGCCATCATCAGCTTAGCCCACACCTTGCAGTACGCAGTCGTGGCCGAAGGCATCGAGACGCGGGAACAACTCGCCTTTTTGGCACAGGCCGGCTGCGAATTGGGCCAAGGCTTTCATTTCGCCCGGGCCATGCCGATCGAGGAATTCGTGCGCCTCGCGCGCGACACCCAGGCTGATTAAGCCCTAGCTGACAGCCCGATTAGCGCAGGCCCAACACGTCCTGCATATCGAATAGACCGTTCTTGCGTTCGGCAATGAAACGGGCGGCGCGCAGCGCGCCCAAGGCGAAGGTCATGCGGCTGCTGGCCTTGTGGCTGATCTCCACCCGCTCGCCGATGCCGGCGAACAGCACGGTGTGGTCGCCGACGATGTCGCCGCCGCGCACGGTGGCAAAACCAATGGTGCCGGGGTTGCGCTCGCCCGTCACGCCTTCGCGGCCGTAGACGGCATGGCTCTTCAGATCGCGGCCCAAGGCCGCGGCCACCACCTCGCCCATGCGCAGTGCGGTGCCGGATGGCGCGTCGACCTTGTGCCGGTGATGGGCCTCGACGATTTCGATGTCGAAGCCCTCGTTGAGGATGCGCGCGGCAATGTCCAGCAACTTGAAGGTCAAATTGACGCCGACGCTCATATTCGGCGCGAACACCACCGGTACGCGTTCGGCCGCCGCAGCGATGGCCTGTTTGCCGGCCGCGTCGAATCCGGTCGTGCCGATAATCAGGCCCGCCCCGGCCTTCACGCAGGCCTCGATATGCTGCAGCGTGGCCTCGGGCCGGGTGAAATCGATCAAGACATGGCCCGGCTTGAGCGCAGCGCCCACCGCTTCGCTGACCGCGACACCGAAATGACCGCCGATCAGCTCGCCCGCATCCTTGCCAAGATAGGGGCTGCCGCTACGTTCCAAGGCCGCAGCCAAACGCATGTCCGGCGCAGCCGCTACGGCTTCCAACAAGGCGCGGCCCATGCGGCCGCCACTGCCGACGATGACGATGTCCTGGCTCATGGCTTGTCCACGGTTTGGGTTGCGGGGGCCGGCGCACTTTCCGCTGCCGAGGCCGGCTCGGCCTTGGGTAATTCAGGCAGCGGCGTCACGTCGCCTTCGATGCCTTTGAGCTTGTCTTCCTCGAACACCACCGTGATGCGGCGGGTCTCCATCAACCTGCCGGCCTGCTCCAAGCGATAGACATAGTCCCAACGATTGCTGCGGAAGGGATCGACCACCAGCGGCGTGCCCAGGGCAAAACGCACCTGGGCCGGCGTCATGCCCGGCTTGAGCTTGGCGATCATGTCCTGCGTCACCACGTTGCCCTGCTGGATATCGATCTTATAAGGCTTGAGTGCCTCGATCGGTTTCTTCAGGTCGAAATCGTTGGTCCAACTGCAACCGGTCAACAGCAGGAGAAATAAAGGGGTATAGCGCATAGGCCGGAATGGATAGGTGAATGCGGTCAAGCGCGCTATGATAACGCGCAACCCATCCCGGCGTCACACACATGAATACCGATCAGCTCAAGACCATGGGCCTCAAGGTCACTCTGCCCCGGCTCAAAATCCTCAACCTGTTCGAGACCACCGACAAACGCCACCTCACGGCCGACGACGTCTACCAGCTGCTCAAGGAAGAAGGCGTGGATATCGGTCTGGCCACGGTTTATCGGGTGTTGACGCAATTCGAACAGGCTGGGCTGCTCATCCGGCACCATTTCGACAACGAAAAGGCCTCCTATGAGCTGAACCAGGGCAACCACCACGACCATCTGGTCTGCGTGCAATGCGGCCGGGTCGAAGAGTTCTATGACCCCGAGATCGAGCGTCGACAGCAAAAGATCGCGGCCGAGCACGGCTTCGCACTGCACGAGCACTGCCTGTATCTCTATGCCGATTGCGTCAAAGAGGCCTGTCCTTACCGGCCCAAGTCCGCCAAGCGCTAACTGGCGAGCATCTCCCCGGCGTGGCGCCGGGTCGTTTCGGTAATCTTCACGCCGCCCAGCATGCGGGCAATCTCCTCCACCCGCGCTTGAGCATCCAGCACTGTGACCTGTGAGGCGACCTCACCGCCCCGGCCAGTCTTGCTCACCGAATAGTGTGCACCGGCGCGGGCCGCCACCTGGGGCAAGTGCGTCACGCACAGCACCTGACGGCCTTGGCCCAACTCGGCCAACATCCGACCGACAACCTCGGCCACGCCGCCGCCGATGCCGGCATCGACTTCGTCGAAGATCAGGGTAGGTGCGCCACTGACGGCCGACAGCACGGTCTGCAAGGCCAGGCCGATGCGCGACAGCTCGCCGCCCGAGGCGGTCTTAGCCAAGGCATGCACGCCCTGGCCGACATGCGGACTAACCTGGAACTCGACGCTTTCCAGGCCATGGCTGCTTGGCTCACCGGGTTTGAGTTCCACCACCAAGCGCCCGCCCTGCAGCGCCAAACCTTGCATGCCCTGGGTGACCGCTTGGGCCAGGCGCTCAGCCCCGGCCTTGCGCCGCGCGCTCAACGCTGCCGCTTGTTTTCGATAAGCCGCCTCGGCAATACGCTCGGCCTCGGCCAGACTGGCCGGATCGGACAATTGTTCCAATTCAAGCAGTTGGGCCTGGGCCGCCTCCAATACCTGCGGCAGCTCCGCTGGCTTGACCCGGAATTTACTCGCCGCCGACGTGATCGCACCGATGCGTGCCTCGGCCTGGGCCAAAGCGGCCGGATCGAGCTCGACCCGCTCGGCATAGCGCAACAATTCATGCGCGGCTTCGTCCAATTCGATCAGGCCCGATTCCAGCAATTTCATCGGCCCGACCAAATCGGGGTCGAGCTCGGCCAAGCCGGCCAAACGACCTTGTACCGCTTTGACCCGGTTCAAGGCACCACCGTCTTCTCCGGCCAGGGCGGCATGGGCCGCCTGTGCCCCGGCCAGCAACTCGGCGGCATGGGCCAAGCGGCTATGTCCTTCCTGCAAGGCCTGCCATTCTTCGATCTTGAAACGCAGCGCCGCCAGTTCCTCGACCGTCCACGCAAGCCGCTCCCGCTCCGCCAGCGAACTGTGCACGCGCTGCTCGGCCTCCAGCCTGCGCTGCTTGGCCTCGAGCCAAGCCCGGTAGTGCTGGGCCACCGTCATGGCCAAATCCTCGGCCTCGGCATAACTATCAAGAATCTGCCGCTGCACGGCAGGTCTGAGCAGGGAGTAATGCGCATGCTGACCGTGGATATCGACCAAGAACTCGCCGATCTCCTTGAGTTGTTGCAGGGTGACCGGGCTGCCGTTGATGTAGGCGCGAGAGCGCCCGCCTGCCTCGAGGGTACGCCGCAATAGACAAACACCGGGGTCGCCCACCAGGTCGTTTTCGGCCAGCCAGGCCTGCAAACCCGGTAGCCCGGCACAATCGAATTCGGCCACCACTTCGGCCCGATTGGCCCCCTTGCGCACCATGCCTGCCTCGGCCCGACCGCCCAAGGCCAGACCGAGGGCATCCAACAAGATGGATTTACCCGCGCCCGTCTCGCCGGTCAGGACGCTAAATCCCGGGCCGAACTCGAGCTCCAGCCGTTCGACCAGGATAAATTCGACAATGTTCAGGGAACGCAGCATGCGTTGATGGATGCTTAATTTCGACCGTTATTGAGTCGGGAGAATAAAGCGCTTGCCGCTAGATTGCCAGATGCTTGGCTAAGGGATTATTCCGGCGGGGCTTAACTTGGGAGGCGCAGACGAACGCAAGGCAACGGCTGTTCAGTGCCCATGAAACGGGAGACGGAATCGGCAGGGAAGCGACACGCCGCACCCTGCCGACCGGAGAAAGAAGAGGGCCGGCGACCATGAGGCCGCCGGCCAAAACTATTTGCACTGGCGATTGCCTTCCGTGCAAATAGGGTGGGAGACGATCGGGTTTCATTGAAGGTACACATCGCCGGGTCCTGATTATTCAATTGCCTGCAATCCAGATGTCGACTTACAGCAACCTTGGCGCCAGGCGACTAGCCCTGTCGCCGTCCAAGCAACCCGCGGCACAACCTAATGCGAAACCGCATGGCTGGACTATAAGTCGCGCAGAAACGAAACATAATTGGGGGAATTCCTATGAACGCTAGGGGCAAATGCTTAGCCACCGGTGGAAACCGAGGGTAATTACCTAGTCTTGCGCTACCCAGAACGACGGTAGGGCTAGCTGCTTACAGCTTCTCGCCCCAATGCAGCTTTTGCCTGAGCGTGTCGTAGTAATTATGCTCGGCCGGATGCAGCAGGCGAACCGTGTTCTTCGCCCGCTTTACGTTGACTCGGTCGCCGATATTCAACTCATGATGGATTTGCCCGTCGAAATGCACTCGTGCATCGTCGGCATGGATCAAGTTGATCTCGATCTCGGATCGGCCGTTGACCGCGATCGGCCGTGCCGACAAGGTATGTGCGCAAACTGGGGTCAAGACAAAGGCCTCCAGCGTCGGGTGCAGAATGGGGCCACCGGCAGACAAGGCATAAGCCGTGGAACCGGTTGGCGTCGCCAGTACCAGCCCATCCGCGCGCTGGCTATAGACGAACTTGTCGTCGATGTAGACCTCGAATTCGATCAGACGCCCGGCGCTGCCCTTGCTCACCACCATGTCATTGAAGGCATAGGCCGCGCCGAACAAGTCGCCGTGCCGCTCCAAATGGCACTCCAGCATAATACGGTCTTCGGCGACATATTGGCCGGTCAGCATCTCGTCCAAGGTCGATAGCATGGTATCGATCGAGACATCCGCCAGAAAGCCGAGACGCCCCTGGTTGATGCCGATCATCGGGACCGGATGCTCCGCCAGGACTCGCGCGATATTAAGCAAGGTACCGTCGCCGCCGAGCACGATCACCAAATCGACGCGATCGGCTAGCTCGGTCAATGGCGCCATTTGGAGGTTTTTGATATTGCAGTGGTCCGCGGTATGTACGGTCACCCAGACATCGTGCCCACGCTGACCGAGAAACTCGGCCAAGCGCAATACCGGCGCGCTCACGCTGGCGCTATTGTATTTTCCGACGAGGACGATACTCTTGAAATTGCTTTCCATGGCATGAAATTATATCTGTATGGCTGCTTAAGCCACGAAGCCTATCGGACCAGACCGACAAAATGTTGAACGACCGTGCACGCATCCTGCTGAAAACACTCGTCGAGCGCTATATCGAAGACGGCCAGCCCGTCGGTTCGCGCACGCTGTCGGAACATGCCGGGCTGAACCTGTCGCCGGCGACCATACGCAACGTCATGGCCGATCTGGAGGAAGGCGGCTTTATCGTCAGTCCGCACACCTCGGCCGGCCGAGTGCCCACCCCGCGCGGCTATCGGCTTTTCGTGGATAGCCTCATCACGGTACGGCCGCTGGCCCAACCCGAGCTATTTCAGATTGAGAACACCTTGGTGCCGGACGATCCACAGCGCTTGGTCTCGACCGCCTCGCAACTGCTTGCGGAGCTCACCCACTTCGCCGGTGTCGTCGCCACGCCAAAACGGCGGAGCCAGCGTTTCCGCCAGATCGAGTTTCTAAGCCTGTCCGACAAGCGCACCCTGCTGATCATCGTCAGCGCCGACGGCGAGGTGCAAAACCGCATCATCCTGACCGAACGGCCCTACAGCCAGAGCCAACTGACCCAAGCCGCGAATTTCTTCAATCACCACTATAGCGGCCTGAGTTTCGAGGAAGTCCGGCCCCGGCTCGTCAATGAACTGGCCACATTGCAATCCGATATCAGCCAACTCATGCAAACCGCGGTCGAAGCCAGTAGCCGCGCCTTTGGCCAAAGCCATACCGAATACATCATCGCTGGCGAGATCAACTTACTGAAGACCCCCGATCTCTCCTCCGACATGAATCGGCTGCGCGAGCTCTTTCATATGTTTGAAAGCAAGACCGATCTGCTGCAATTGCTCAATATCGGCCAGATGGCCGATGGCGTACAGCTCTATATCGGTGCCGAGGCCGGCGTAGCGACGCTCGACGAGTGCAGCGTAATCACCGCGCCCTATGAAGTCGATGGCGAGGTGGTCGGCACCCTCGGCGTGATCGGCCCCACCCGCATGGCCTACGAGCGTATCATTCCCATCGTTGACATCACCGCCCGCCTGCTGTCCAACGCCCTGTCCCATCACTGACAAAACCATGCCCAGATATTCCACCGAGCCGGCATCTCGTCCCGATCAGCCGGCCCGCATCGGCGTCTTGTTGATCAATCTCGGCACGCCCGAGGCACCGACCGCCCAAGCGTTACGGCCTTATCTCGCAGAGTTTTTGTCCGACCCACGCGTGGTCGAAATTCCCCGCCTGATCTGGTGGCCGATCCTGCACGGCGTCATCTTGCGCACCCGGCCGAAGAAATCGGCCCAGAAGTACGCCAGCATCTGGACACCCGAAGGCTCGCCGCTCAAGGCCTATACCGAACGGCAAACCCGGCTCTTGCGCGAAACCCTGGCCACCCGTCTGGCCGAGCCGGTCGTGGTCGACTATGCGATGCGCTATGGCCGACCCTCGATCGCCGCAGCCATGCAGCGCATGAAGGCACAAGGCTGCGACCGCATCCTCGCCCTGCCGCTCTACCCTCAATATGCCGCCAGCAGCAGCGGCACCGCGCTGGATGCGGTATTCCAAGTGATGGAACATCTGCGCAACCAACCGGCCTTACGGACCGTACACAGCTTCGCCGACCACCCCGGCTATATCGCCGCCCTGGCCCAGCGTATCGAGGATCATTGGCGCCAACACGGCAGGCCGGACCGGCTGCTGTTGAGTTTCCATGGCATCCCCAAACGGAGTGCGGACCTGGGCGACCCCTACTACCTCGAGTGCCAGAAAACCGGCCGCTTACTGGCCGAGCGCCTCGGATTGAGTGCGGAACAATGCCAGATCGCCTTTCAATCGCGCTTCGGCCGGGCCGAATGGCTGCAGCCTTATACCGCGCAAACCTTGGCCGAACTGGGCAAGCGCAAGACCCGCCGCGTTGACGTGGCCTGCCCCGGCTTCGTGGCGGATTGCCTCGAAACCTTGGAAGAGATCGCCATAGAAAACAAGGCCGTTTTCCTCGGCGCCGGGGGCGGCGAATACCATTACATCCCCGCCCTGAACGACCACCCTGCCTGGATTTCAGCGCTCGCGGACCTCGCGCACAGCCAGTTGCACGGCTGGCTGCAAGCACCTACGCAAGAAGCCCAGCAGTAACCGTCAAAAACCTACCCGGCAGATATACAGGCCGGTCAAGCGCAAAATTGACATAAGTCAAATAAACGTCAAATCAGAGTTCACAGTCTGATTTACCCATGTCAAGCTGGTACTTAGCTACCAACAACGCTTTCATCATCGCGATAAAAACGGGTAGTCACAGCCGTACCCTAGCCAATCAACATCCACCCTGTTGGAGGAGACTATGAAGAAACGAATGGCCTATACCGCCCTTGTCGTGGGCGTTCTTAGCGTCGGCGCCGCCTGGGCGGCAGAGCCGATCGATACCCGCACTCGCCTGCTTGCCGCCAACTGCGCCTATTGCCATGGCCCGGACGGCAAGAGCCGCGGCGCAATCCCCTCGCTGGCCGGCCTGGAAAAAGGCTATTTCATCCAGCAAATGAAGGACTTCAAGAGCGGCGCCCGCCCCGCCACCGTCATGCATCAGCACGCCGGCGGCTATACCGACGAAGAAGTCGAGAAGCTTGCCGCCTGGTTCGCCGCCGTCAAATAAGAGGAGATGCCCAAATGACTTTCAATCGACGTGAGTTTTTGAAGATTTCCTCCGCGGCTGCCGGTGTCGCGGGCCTGAGCCCGCTGCTGGCCCAAGCCAAGGGCAAGGCCGCGAAGGCCAAGGTCGTCATCGTCGGCGGCGGTTTCGGCGGCGCCACGTGCGCCCGCTATCTGCGACTGTGGGACCCAAGCATCGAGGTCACTTTGATCGAGATGAACAAGGAATTCGTCTCCTGCCCGTATTCCAACACGGTGCTGGCCGGCATCAACAAACTGAAAGACCTGACCTTCGGCTATGGCGGCCTTAAGAAGGCCGGCGTGCGCCTGGTGCGAGACGAGGTGACCGGCTTCGATACCGAGAAACGTAGGGTCAAGTGCAAGAGCGGCAAGACCTTTGCCTACGACCGCCTGGTGCTTTCCGGCGGGATCGAAATGCGCTTCGATCAAATCGAAGGCTACGATGCGGCAGCGCAAAAAACCGTGATGCACGCCTGGAAGGCCGGCCCACAGACCGCCACGCTGCGCAAGCAACTGGAGGCCATGCCCGATGGCGGTACATTCGTCATCTCCATTCCGCCCGGCCCCTATCGCTGCCCACCCGGCCCTTATGAGCGCATCAGTATGGTGGCCAATTACTTGAAGCGCGAAAAACCGAAGTCCAAGATCGTCGCCTTGGACAGCAATCCGGACATCGTGTCGAAGAAGGGTCTGTTCCTGGCCGCGTGGAAGAAGCACTACGAGGGCATGATCGACTACCACCCCAACAGCAAGCCGAGCCGCATCGATGCCAAGACCAAGACCATCCTGATCGACGTCAACGAGGTCAAGGGCGATGTCATCAACGTGATCCCGCCGATGCGGGCGGCCACATTGACCGACTGGGCCGGCGTGCGCACCGATGCCAATAGCTGGTGCCCGGTCGACCTGCGCACCTTGGAGTCCAAGGCAATCCCGAACGTACACATCATCGGCGATTCGATCTCGGCCCCCACGCCGAAATCGGGCTCCATGGCCAACAACTACGGTAAGGTCTGCGCCGCCGCGTTGGTGGAACTGCTCAATGGCCGTTCGCCGGAATCCGTGCCGGTCATCACCAACACTTGCTTCTCGGCCACGTCGGAAAACACTGCGATGCACGTCGCGGACGTCTGGCGCATGGGCGACGACGGCAAATGGGTGAAAGCGAAGAGCGGCGGCGTCTCCAAAGAGGAAAGCGAATTGGAGTGGCAGTATATGGCCGCTTGGGCGAAAAACATCTGGGCCGACACCCTCGGCCTATAAGCCCATAGCGAACTCGACTTTGGACGGCCGCCGGGCCGTTCAGAGTTCGAGGATATGTCCCTCGCGTAAAGGTTGCACGACGCGGCCTTTCACCAAGTCGTCGACCTCGACGATGATGTCGACCTCGCGCCCCGGTTTCATATGGGTCAACCACACCGGAATATCGGATCGCAATCGCACCAAGTCGGCGCTCAATGTGGCCGGGCAATAGTGCCGGGACAAATCGGCAATCTCGCGCATATCGTTCGGGAACGAGCACTCTACGATCAAATGCTTGAGATCGGGCGTTGTGGTCGCAATGTCCCAGAGCGCGGCATGACTGCACGTGTCGCCGGAAAAGATCAGGCTGCCTCGCTGGCTGCGCAAATGGTAACCCACTGCGGGCACGACGTGGTTGGCCGGTATCGGCGTGATTTCGCGATTGCCCAAGCGCATGGTCTGCCCAATCGAGATCGGCCGATAGGCCAGCAACGGCGCTTCTTTGCTGGGAATGCAACTGAAATCCGGCCAGATATGCCAGTTGAACAAATGCTGCTTGAGCACCTCCAGCACCTCGGGGATGGCATGTAGCGTCACGGGGGCCGTGCGCCGCTGCAGCACACTGTCCAGCATCGGCGGCAAAGCCAGGATATGGTCGAGGTGGGCGTGGGTCACAAAGACATGATCGATCTTCACCAAGGCCTCGAGGTCGAGCCTGGTCACGCCGCTGCCCGCGTCGAGCAGGATGTCCTCGTCGATCAAAAACGACGTGGTGTGACGGTTGTCACCGATCCCCCCGTTGCAGCCCAAAACACGCACCCGCATCCGCTTCTCTCCTTACCGCCATATCGTTATTTTGTCGAATAGGTAAACACGCCGTCCCAATCTGCCGGCGGAGGCTGGTGACGAAAATGTTCGATACGTTCCAAATATACCTCGCAGGGCCTGTCTGCCACTTCCGTATATTCGACATGTTTCTTAAGTAATACCCGCAGCGCGGCAACGGCAGTATCCCAATGCTGGGCACGGTATTCGGCCAATGCGGCTTCAAATTGCCGCGTCCATTGCAAGGTCTCTTCCGGCAATTCGCTCGCCACGCCCAACGGTTCATAAATGGCCACAGGCTGCTGTTTACCCTTGACCCGAACCTGGTCGATCAAACGAAAGGCAAGCTCAGGGCAGGCTTGACGAGTCGCCTCGCCACACAACACGCCAACGCCATATTGCTTGGTCAAGCCTTCTAGACGCGAAGCCAGGTTCACCGCATCGGCCATCACAGTGTAGGCCATGCGGAACTCCGAGCCCATATTGCCGACGCTCATGCGCCCGGTATTCACGCCGACACCGATTCTCATCGCCGGCCAGCCCCGCTCCTGCAAGCGCGGGTTCAGTTCCTGCAAGGCGCGTTGCATCGCCAGGGCAGTCAACACCGCATCGTGCGCATGCCGGTCATTGCTCAAGGGCGCCCCCCAGAAGGCCATGATCGCATCGCCGATATACTTGTCGATGGTGCCGCGCCGTTCCTGCACCACCCGGGTCATGGCCGAGAGGTAGACGTTCAGGAGCTCGGCCAGATCGGCCGCCTCCAAGCCTTCGGAAATACTGGTGAAATCGCGGATATCGGAAAACAGCACCGTCATCTCGCGCGATTGGCCGCGCAGGCTATAGCGGGCTGGGTCGCGCGCCATTTCGTCGACCAGTTCCGGCGGCACGTATTGACCGAACAGCCGCGTGATTTGCAGCTTGGAACGGGCCTCGACGAAAAAACCATAACTCATGTTGAGGATGAACAGGCCCGCGATCGCGCATAACAAGGTGACCGTCGGCAGGCTCAAATTCAGCATCAACCAAGCATACAAATCCACGCCCACCACCAGGCCGAGCAGGCCGATGACCGCCGCGGCAGCCCCCAACGGCGCCGCGAAGGGTAGCCATGCCGCCAGCAACAGCCCGAACGAGGCGATGGCGATCAAGTTCCAACCGCGCGTCCACGGGGACTCCCATTTCAGCGTGCCGTCCAAGATGCCGGAGATCATATTGGCGTGGATCTCCACGCCGGGAAAGGCCTTGCTACCCGGCACCACGCGCAGGTCCATGATGCCGGGTGCGGTCGCGCCGACCAGCACCAGACGCCCCTCCAGCTCGGCGGCCGGCACGCGGCCATGGATCACATCGGTCGCAGAGATATAACGGAACGCCGGTGTCGCCCGGTAAGGCACCAAGGCCATCGCATTCGCATCGAGCGGCACCGCCATGCCATCCAGTGAGAGCGCTACCGGAGCCGCCGCCCCACTTGGCATAGTGACCTCGATCGGCCCCAGGCCAAGACCCGCACGCACCAGTTCGATCGGCAAGGCCGCGCGGCACTGCCCCCGATAGTCGATCAGCATAGGCTGACGCCGGATCACGCCATCGAAATCGGGTTGAATATTGAAGAACCCGGCATGCGCCGCGCTCGCTTGCAGCATCGCCAGATTGGCGCCGTGGCCGGTGGCTTGCAGGGCCTGTACGCCGGCCATACGCAAGCGATCGCAAGCCATATCGGCCGGCGGCAGAACGCCGACCTGACCGGCCCCGTCGCCGAAATTGAAGTAATAGCCGAGCACCGCCGGCCCCGTGCCCAGGGCATGTGCCAGCCGGGCGTCATAGTCCAGACCAGGCCGGATGCGCTCGAGCAACCGGGCAAAGCCAGGCTCCCCGGCCAAGGCGCCGTGGGCCAAGCCTTGCAAGACCGGCAGGCCAGAACTTTGATCGGGTTCGGCGAAAACAATGTCGAAACCTACGGCCGCCACACCATACTGCCCGAACAGGTTTTCCGTCAGCTTGGCCGTTTGCGCGCGCGGCCAGGGCCAACGCCCCACTTCGCGCAGCGATTTTTCGTCGATATCGACGATGACAATACGCTCGTCCACGCCCTGCGGCCGGAACAGGCGCACCTTGAGGTCATACAACGCGGCATCCAGCTTCTCGATGAAATACAGGTTGTAAAGACCGCCGGCATGGCCGAGCAAGATCAGCAGAAATGCCAGGCTGAGCGTCAACTGCCCGAGGAAACGACGCGTGCGCAGGGTCATTTCAAGCGATAGAGCCGATTCTCAAGCAAGCGCCCATCGGGTAAATCGATCGATGCCACCGCCTCGCCCAACCGCAGCAATCGGTCCTCGGGATGCGGGTGGGTCTTGTACAGCAGCGCCATACGGCTGTCTTGCGCCGGCACATGGCCGATCTCCTGCAACACCGCAGGCAAGGCATAGCCGTCGTAGCCGGCGCGCACCGCCAAGATCATGCCCATGCGGTCAGCCTCGTACTCGGCATCCTTGTCGAGCGAGCGAGCGACGATCTCGGCACCGTTGCCGATCAGGTTCTGCACGATCTGGTTCTTGTTCTGCAATTTCTGGCCGAGCAAGCCACCTACCGCCGAGACGATCTGCGATTGCTGCAAAAGCTTGAGATGATGCTGACGGACGACATGGCCGATTTCATGGCCCAACACCGCAGCCAGTTCCGCCTCGTTTTGCAGCTTTTTATATAAACCCTTGGTCACGAAGACATAGCCACCGGGCGCGGCAAAGGCATTGATGTCTTCGCTGTCGATGACGCCGAAACGCCAAGGCAGATCGGGCCGCTCGCTCCCGTCCGCGACCCACTGCCCTACCTGGTTGACGTAGCGCTGCAAGCCCGCATCGGCCACCAAGGGCGCGGCGCCGAGCAGATTGCCGGCAATCTGGCGACCGATCGCGTGTTCCTCCTCGGCCGAGGTCTGGCCACCGAGCAAGCCCTGGATCAAATTGCCCACCCCCGCATCGGCCGCTTGCGTCGGCTGGGCCTGACCCTGTGATGGCACGCCGTCCAGAACCCCACGCAACAGGCCGCCCAAGCCACCAGCCTGAGCGCTCGAGGCCAGCATGGCCAAGATCAATACCACGGCTTTCATTGGCCATCCCCCCAAGACGAATCGCTCGCTGGCCGGCTTTGCGGGGCCGGCAGATAGGCCAAGTCCCGTCTGACCAAGCCGGCCTCGGCGGCAAACCGTGCGGCCGCTTGTTTGGTCGTCGCGAAGCCATCCATCTGCTCTAAGGCCCGTTCGTCGAAATGCGCCTGCTTGAGCTCTTCTTCGCTCAGGCCACGCACACCGGCAACCGCAACGACCTTGTTCGGGTCACGCCGGGTGGCCCCGATCGCCAAGACACCTTGCAATTCGCCAGCCACGTCAGTCTGCGCAGCCGCCCCACCGCGGACCGAAAGTAGACGCACCCAGCCGGTCTTGCCCTGTCCGCGCACTTGGCTCCAGCCACCTTGGCGGGCGAGGATTTCCACCGCATCGCCCTTGGCCACTTTACCTAGCACCGGCGCCGCTGCCGAGGCCTTGGTCCGCAGGGGCTCATCCTTGAGCATCACGCCGGGTGCGGCCCAAGCCGTCGCGGCGCAAAGCCAAACGGCCATCGTGATCAAACCGCCACGAAACATGACTCTCTCTCCCTTATCGCACCATTACAGCCATGATACCCACCACGGCTATTCAATGCATTATGATCGGCACATGTCCTGGCTCACCGACATACTCAGCCAAAGCGGCGACGCCCTGATCGCGCGCTTCGCGGCCTGGGGCCGAACCCTGCGCTTCGGCATGGTCACCCTGGCCGGCATCTTCTCGCCGGCGCTCTACAACAGCGCCACCCGCACCGTGGTGCAAAAACAGATCTATTTCACCGCCTGGCAGATACTCTTCGGCTTCAGCCTCTTCGCCGCGCTGTTCAGCCTGATCCTGGTTCGCATCGCCTCGACCGCCGCACAAAAATACGGCCTGGGCGATTTAGCGCTTGAACTGATCCTGCGTGTGCTAGTCATCGAGCTGCTGCCGCTGGTCACGGCCTTGTTTGTCGCGCTGCGCTCGGGCGCGGCGATCAACGCCGAAGTGGCCCTGATGAATATCACCAACGAAATCCAGGCCTTGGAAGGCGTCGGCATCGACGCACTGCGTCTGGAGTTCCTACCCCGCGTCATCGGTGGCGTGGTTTCCGTACTGGCACTGACCGCGCTCGCCAGCCTCGGCGCCCTGCTCATCGCCTATCTCGATCTATATGGCCTGCAAGCTTATAACCTGGCCGATTTCAGCCGCGTCGTCGGCCAAGTCTTCACGCCACTGTTGCTGTTCGGCCTGTGGCTGAAATGCATGCTATTCGGCCTGGCCGTCACCGTGATCCCGATCGCCGCCGGCCTCGACTCGCCCCATAAGTTGTTCTTCGCGCCGATCGCCGTACTGTCCGGCATGGTGCGCCTATTTTTCGTGCTGATGTTGATCGAGGTCGGATCATTAACGATCACCTATCTATAGCCTGGGTTGCTGACGACGCCGAACGGCGGACCTGGCTAGCCGCCTGGCCCGATGCCGTGCTGATCTCGGCCGAATTGCCGCTGCGCGCCAATCTCTCGGTATTGGAAAACATCGCGCTGGTGCCGCAGTATCGCAGCAATGCCAGCGCCCACACGGCCAGCGAGCGTGCCTGGGCCTTGCTGGAACGCCTGGGACATGAGTCTTGTGCCCACCTGCGCGACCCCGACCTCAGTTTCGAGCAGCGCTTCATCGCGAAACTCCTGCGGGCAGTCATCGCCAAGCCCTCTATAATCGTGATCGAACGGCCCGGCCTGCTGCTGCCGGACACGCCCTACCCGCGCTTCTTGGCTGAGACATCGGCCAAGCTGGACAAGGAGATCGACACGCTCTGGATCGTGGATTACACATGGCACGCCCCCCTCTACCCTCCCACTTGATCAAGCACCTCGGGCTCAAGGTCGGCCTACTGGTCGGCGCCACGGCCTTCATCGCCGCAGCCTTCCTCATCTACACCCTATTCGCCCGCGGCCTGTTCGAGCCAACCCGCAGCGTCACCCTGATCGCCGACGACGTCGGCAACGTCGCCATCGGCATGCCGCTCAACTTCTCCGGTTTCCCGATCGGCGAGGTCAAGCACATCACCCTGACCGATCAAGGCCAAGGCCGGGTCGAGATCGAAGTACCGACCAAGCACCTGCATTGGCTACGCAGCACCAGCGTCTTCACCTTACAGAAATCGCTGGTCGGCGGCGCCAAGATTCGGGTCTACAGTACCGATCTGAAGGCGCCGCCACTCGCCCCTGACGCCACGCCCGAGCTTTATACCGGCGACATCAGCGAGGAGATTCCCGTCCTGGTCGCGCGCGCCAAGGCCTTGCTCGACAACCTCGAACGCATGACCCACGAGGGCTCCAACCTCGACCAAAGCCTCGACCATACCAACACGGTGTTGGGTCGCATGACCGGCGACTACGGCGTGCTGGCAGGCATGCTCGGTAGCGCGGACAAGGCGAAAAAAGTGGTTGACGCAATCGACCGCAGCAACAAACTGCTCGCCTCGCTCAACGGCCTCTCGCTCAAGATGGACCGACGCGTATTCGGCCAGAACGGCGTGATGGACCAGACCGACCAGGCGATGCAGCAGGTCAATGCCGCCTTGCAGCAAACCCGGGAAGGCCTGAAAAAGGCGGATGCGATCCTGGCCAATGCCAAGGAAGCCAGCGGCGATCTCGTGCTCTTGCGCGCCGAGATCGACGATAGCGTGAACAAAGTGAACGGTCTTATCGATGAGCTCAACCGCAAATGGCCCTTCGCTCGTGAGGTGGAGATGAAGTTGCCATGAAACCGCTGCCACGCCTGGCTTGGCTGATGTTGCCCCTGCTCGCGGCCTGCGCCGGCACGCCACCGCCCGACTGGCAAGGCAATGCCGTCCGCCAGCTGGAGCGCTATCAAAAACAATGGCTCGAAGGTGACAACCGGGCAGCGGAGCTGAGCTTCGCCAAGGCCCGCGATGAGATCGCCCGCACCGGCCGACTCGACTTGGCCGTGCATACTGAACTCGTCCGTTGCGCGACTCGCACCGCCAGCCTGGATTTCGAACCCTGCGGCGGCTATCGGTTGGACGATGCCAGCCCCGGCGAGGCCGCCTATGCCCGCTTGCTGGCCGGCACGATACGACAAGACGACGACCGCCTGCTGCCCGCACAATATGCCGGCTTCGCGCGCGCCAGCGGCACGGCGGAACGCAACCGCGCCGCCCAGACCATTGCCGACCCGT
>JAJZTV010000206.1 GCA_021847385.1 Pseudomonadota bacterium
CGCCGTCCCAAATCTCGGTGATCGGCGTGGCGGTCTCGCGCAGCTCGGCTTCCTGCGCGTAGATGGTCCGCTCCTTCTCGTCCAAGTAGGCATGGAACACCGACAGGATCATCTCGTTGAACAGGCCGGACAGGTACAGCAGGAGTTCCCGCATGTCCTGCGGGCTGACGCTCTTGGCCGTGCCCAGGGCCTCGATCAAGGTGCGCTGCATGAACTGGATGTAGCGCACCAGGTCTTCGACGCGGCCGCCGCGCACCAACAGTTGCTTGGACAGGTTGTTGAAGAAAATTTCCAAGGCATGGAACTGTGGCGAGGCATCGTCGTGCGGGTCTTTCGACTCCAACAAAGCGATCAAGAGCTGCAGGAATTCCAGGCAGAAATCGGTGATCTCTTCGGAGCTGAGCAGATTGCTGCCACCCAGGATGGTCTTGCCTTCGCGCTCGATGCTGTCTGAAATGCTCCCCATTTGGAGCTTGAGCACGTCGATCAGGATACTGCTGGTCTTGTTTTTTGTTGCCATTCCATTCCCCCTAGCCTACTCGTTCAGGACAAGCGCACTGCACATAAGGATTGATCGTCGGAAATCCTGCCCATGATATTGCCCAACACGTAGGCAATCAATTGGGCGTTCTGGCGAAACAATCCCGGAAAACTGTTTTCATCCCAACTGCGACGAATGCCGTCGCTCACTGTCACGACCACGGCCCCGTTCGCCAAATCGGCATGAACCGGGGTCGGTAGCTTGAATTCCTTGCCCAATACGCCGGGTGAAAAAGAAAAGCGGTGCAATTGCTCTTCTTGAATCACATAGGCCTGCATATCGCCAACGCCATACAAGGCCAGCTTGCCCGCCTTGCGGTCGATCTCGGCCAGGATGGCCACCGCGCCTCGCGATCCATGCAAACGCTCGTCGACCGCCTGCAGCACCGTCGTCGCCTGCATGGCATCGTCCATGCAGCCCATCAGGTTCGAGGTCGTCTCCTGGGCGCTCTGGCCATGGCCCAATCCGTCCAGGTGCAACCAGCGCGGTCCGGCCGTGCGGTGACGCAGGTAGATGTGGTCGCCGTTGAACCGCTCGTCGGTCAATGCCCGCGCGAATAGTCCCACCTCGTCGGCCCGCTTGGCCGAATGGGCGGCCTTGCCATTGTTGCCGGCATGAAAACGGGCCAAAACCGCCGTGCCTGTCCATGGCTTGCCCTGCGCTCCACTTTCGCCCGGCCGGGTATAGATATAGGCCTCATCGGCAAGCCGCTGGATGCTGCCCAGGCCCTTACCCAAGGTCTGATGACTGGAATAGCCATCCTGCTGCGCAAGGCTTAGGTTCCGAATGCCCGGACCGTAATCGAGCGCCAAGATATCGAGGGTCGGGCCAGGCTGCTCCCAAATCTGAATCATGCCGCGCCCCTGGGCATATTTGATTTGGTTGGTGATCAATTCGGCCGCCACCAGCGTCATGTGCTCGCGTTTGAGTTCATTGAAACCCAGCCTCTGTCCAATCGCGAACAGCTTCGACCGCACTAATATGCCGGCCGCTTCATGCTGCACCGCATTGTTGTACAACAGGCGGCCTGTTTTGGCACTGTCTATCGGCAAACTCATGCAGCAGCGGCTTTGCTGTCTTTGGCGGCCTTATTCAGGCACTCTCCTTTGCAATCGCCTCGCTTTTCCGCGCTGCAGACCACGCGCCCTCGGCCTGAGCGTTTGGCTTGATACAGCGCATCGTCCGCCTGCCGCACAAAACTCTCCATATCCATGGAATCGGGCGTCACCCTATTGATCGAAGCGATACCGATGCTGACCTTGCCCGTCATCGCATCCAGCACACGCACTGCCTTGTCGCAGGCCGTGCTCACATCGGCCGCTACCAGCATCGCAAACTCATCGCCGCCGAAACGGAAGGCCGCGTCGACATCCTGCCGGATGACACCGAGCATGGCCTGGGCCATCTTGTTCAAATAGGCGTCGCCGTATTGGTGGCCGTATTGGTCGTTGATTTCCTTGAAGTAGTCCAGATCGAACAAGAGCAAGGACAAGGGCTCGTCACGCTGCCGCATGGCACGGCGGAAGGCCGTATCCAAGCGCACATCGAAAGCACGGCGGTTATACAGACCGGTCAACGGATCGGTTTCGGCCTGCTTCATGGTTTCGTGCAGCTCTTGCTGCCTGGCATGCAACGAGGCCTGCAGCTCGGCCAACTCGCGTTCGGTGCGCTGCCGCGTCTCGTCGAGGTAACGCATCATTTCTTGGTTACGCTGCAGCAATAATGCCGGGTCGGCGACTTCGGTCGATTTTTGCAATCTTTGGCTGATGCGTTCGACACGAGGTAATGCCGGCGCTTCGCGCAATTGCATCAGGGTGATTTCATGACCGGTGTCGCAACGAATCACAACATCCAGGTCCTTGAGCACGAGCGCGACAGGCAAGGGGTAACCGGTACCCGCCCCTGCTCCGCGCAGACGGCGTGCGGCATCCAACAACGCCAGCGAAGCGGCGAAGGAATTGCCCCCCATTTCAGCCACTGCGGAGAGCACTAGCTGAACGAAGTTTTGCACATCCGGCTCAATCGCCAGATTCTGCTTGAATAGCTCCACCATCCCGATACTCGTTTGCCATGGTTTTTTATATGACCGTCACGTTAAACCGAGACTGAGATTTTTTGAACCCTCCGCCGACCCGCATAACCACAGGGATACGGCGATATCCCCATGATTCATATATTGTTTTATTTGGCGAAAATTAGCTTCGTAGTGTTACTTAATCCATAAGGCCTAGTACGGATATAGGCAGCAATAATCCGTTAATAATCAAATAGATAAATTTTTTTTCAGGCAACGCACGCCGAGATATAAGCCCTGATTTGATCCGTATCGGCGTCCAGCACCTCATAACGTTGCGGCAAGGCCTCCAGATTCTCCAAGCCCTGCGGCCGCTCGGGCTCGCGGCCCAAGGCCTCGCGGATGGCGTCCTCGAACTTGGCCGGCAAGGCGGTCTCCAGGCAGATCAGCGGCACACCCGGCTGGCGTTGTTCCAGGCCGACCTTGAGGCCATCGGCGGTGTGGGTATCGATCATCACGCCGTATTGCTCCCAGACCCGACGGATGGTGGCCATGCGGTCGGTATGGCTGCTGTGGCCGGAACTGAGGCCATAACCCTTCACCTGGTCGAACAGGCCGGTCGGCTTGAGGTCGAAGCTGGCGCCGCGGTCGACCGCCTGCCACAGCTCGGCCACCTTGGCGTAATCGCGGCCGGTGAGGTCGGCGATGAAGCGCTCGAAGTTGGAGGCCTTGGAGATGTCCATCGACGGGCTGGAGGTGTGCAGGGTCTCGCCCGAGGTGCGCGGCCGGTAGACGCCGGTCTGGAAGAACTCGTCGAGCACGTCGTTTTCGTTGGTGGCGACGATGATCTGGCGGATGGGCAGGCCCATCATGCGGGCGACATGGCCGGCGCAGGCATTGCCGAAGTTGCCCGAGGGCACCGAGAAGGCGACCTCCTCGTCGTTCGATTGGGTCGCGGCGAAGTAGGCCTTGAAGTAGTAGACCACCTGGGCCGAGACCCGGCCCCAGTTGATGGAGTTGACCGCGCCGATGCGATAGCGGGCCTTGTACTCGAGGTCGTTCGACACCGCCTTGACGATGTCCTGGCAGTCGTCGAACACGCCACGGACCACGATGTTGTGGATG
>JAJZTV010000207.1 GCA_021847385.1 Pseudomonadota bacterium
GAAAACCCTGCATAGCACGACCACAACCCAGCTTGCCGCGGCACAACACGTGGATGCCAAACTGGAGCACTACAAGGAAGAAGGCCACTGGAAGCTGACCTTGCTGATCGCACGCCCGGCCCAGGCCCTGGCGCTCGACACCGGCGACATCCAGGTCAGCCTGCTGAGCGCGGAACGCCAACCCCTCGTCATGCGTGCCGGCCACCCGGGCAGCCCCTATGTGGCGGGAGGCAGCAAGGCCGTAACCGAAACCCGCTATTACTACTTCGAAGACAGCGGCCCGGTGCCCACCGCGCTCCAAATCGAGTACGGCGGCAACGCGATCACCCTCGACCTCAAAGAAGAATAAATCCAACGCCGACGGTATTCGGAGGACGTGGCAGGCCACGCCCATCCGCATACCGTCGTGCACACTGCCTGATGGCAACCCATTCGAAAACCACATTCGGGAGCTACAAAATGCAGAAAAGATTCGCCGTGCCGCTGATTGTCGGCACAGTCTTGTTCGGCTGCGCCAGCGCGGCCTTCGCCGCCGCCGGCTACGAGGGCTATGCCGACTTGCTGACCGAAGCACCTTGGTTCGATGGCGCCCGCTCCACCATCGATTTCCAGGCGACCGTCGTCGCCGACGATGTCGCCGTCTGGTCCGGCATCGACAACAACGAAGAAGATGACGCCGACCTGAAGTGGATTCAAGGCGGCTGGGGCCAGCGCGTCGGCGAAGACGCCAAGATCTATTGGGAATACACCGACGAAACAGGTAGCTATCGGATCGGCTACGACCAGGCCCCCGGCGCCTCGGAAACCTACGAGCAAAGCCGCAACAACGACAACGTCGAATGGAAACACGGCCCCACCATCTACAAGACCGAAGCCTGGGACAAGTTCGACACCATCGAATTCCGCAAGGTGCAATACGGCGCGGAAATGGCGGATTCGCCGAACGACCACACCCCCGGCACCGCCGCGAGCAAAAACAAATGCGCCGCCTCGAGCGCACGCAAAGCGGGCAGCGCGTTTGCCTTCACCGGGCTAGCCTATGAAAACAACGACGCCGTCAATGGCAACGTCGAGAAATACGGCCCCGTCGATAGCGGCAATTTCCGCACCTGGGATAGCCGCAACTAATCGCCCGCCGACTCGCTCAACACTGAAAGGATTGCCCCATGCGCCACCCCCTCCCCATCGCCTGGTTCCTCTCGTTCTGCCTGCTGATCCTAAGCAGCGTCTCATCCGCGACAGAGGTAGCGCCAAACAGCGTCGGTACGCTGAGTTGGAAACCCACACAGGTCAGGCCCACCCTGTCGATCGATACGGCCAAACAGGCCGCCAGCCAATACCTGGGCCAGACCGCGCCGACCGATCAAGCCACATTCGTGCAAATCACCGACGCCGCCCGCTATGGCAACGTGACCGGCACCGTCTTCTATGGCTGGCAACTGCACTATCCCAACATTGCGATCAAGAACGCCAAGACCGGAACAAGCGGCACGGTCGGCCTGACCCTGCTGATCAACGGTGCCGACCCGGTCAGCGGCGGCTGGCCGCCTAAGGCCTTGGTCGCGGCCTTCACCGACCTCAATCTGGCGACCTGGCAACCGCCTGTGCTGCCCCAACGCGACTATACCCAGGAGATGCAGGCCGACGGCTGGAACGTATCGCGCCCGCAAGCCAAGGCGCCGCAATCCTCGATCAGCCAAGTGCTCAACACCTTCTGGGCCAGCAACGGCATCGACCCGCGCCAGGCCGGCCAGATCCTGTTGCAACCCATGCAGGCCAGCCCACTGCTGCCGGCTACGCGCAGCGGCAAAAAACTCGTGCCTTTATTGAGCAGCGGCCTCTACTGGACGATCCTGGTCAACGGCACCAAGACCCATGTGATCACCGGCCCGAAATCGATCCCGTCCGGCACCGCGTCCGGCAAGGCCGCAGACAAGTACATGAGCGGCCTGATCGCCCTGTACAGCGACCTCGACGCGCAGTCGCTGCGCGGCGTCTACCTGCCCTGAACCGCACGGTTCAGGCACATCGAAAGCCCCCTACCCAACGATGTGCCTCTTCCCCGGTCATGCGACCGGGGTTTTTTATTGTCGGCGCGCAACGCCTTCATATCTCTTTGCAGGTTTGCGTCCAGCCAACCTGGGCTATAGACTGCATCGGCAACCCGGCCGCTGGCCCCTTGGCCCGAGTTCGTCGCTGTCGATAATACAAACCCTATAAATCAAGCCCTATAAATCAAGGAGGTAATACATGGCTACGCAATTCAACGTCACCATGGACGTGGAGGACATGCAGGGCAAGACCGTGCTGGTCTTCCTGAAACCGCAGAACCCGCAACGCAACTACCAGATCCACGCCTGGCAGGTGCTCACCGGCTCGGCCGGCGCGACCGAGTCGTTCATCTACGAGGCGACCGTCTCGACCGATGTGACCAGCAGCAACGACCGCAATACCATCGTCTCCGGCCGGCAAACCGTGCAGCCGGGCCAGTTGCTGTCGGCGATCAGCCCCAACGGCCTGTCGCCCATGTTGCAACCGGCGCCCACCTCGCTGGCCGAGGCCAAGCTGACGCCCACTCAGTGCGGCGTGATCAACCAGACCAATCCGTTCATCCAATTCGACTGCAACTGGTATGTGTATGACAAGCCGGTGGTGACCATGCCCTATGTCGACGCCAACATGACCGTCAGCTTCGAATGCCAATTCGGCAATTTCTACTTCATGGTGGCCTCGCCGCCGCTGTCCGGCCAGACCTATATCGTGCAGAACTTCTCGGACATGACCCAGTATGTAATGCCGATCACCGCCACCGAGGTCGACGTGAACCTGACCAAGAACCAGGGCCTGTGGACCTTCGACTTCGACGCGAAATAGGCCGCACGCCGGGTGGCCCGCCGCCCGGCAAGACCGGCGCGGCCTAGGGGGCCAGCCTGGGCCCGGCCGGTCTGCTATAGTTCTGCCCTCTGCGAGAACACACGGCCAGCCATCGAATCATGCACGTCTCCATCGTCATCCCGATCTACAACGAATTCGACAACCTGCCCGACCTGGTCGAACAGGTGGAAAAGGCCATGGCCCCGGCCGGCGTCGCCTGGGAATTGCTCTGCGTCGACGACGGTTCGCGCGACGGGTCCGACCGCCGCTTGGCGGAGCTGGCCGAGACCCGGCCCTGGCTGAAGCCGCTGTTCCTGAACCGCAACTACGGCCAATCTACCGCCATGCAGGCCGGCTTCGACGCCGCCGAGGGCGAGGTGATCATCACCCTGGACGGCGACCTGCAGAACGACCCGGCCGACATCCCGCGCCTACTGCAGGAGCTCGACGCCCACCCGGAGATCGACATCCTGTCCGGCTGGCGCAAGGACCGGCAGGACCGCACCCTGTCGCGCAAGATCCCGTCGCGCATCGCCAACGCCCTGATCTCCAAGGTCACCGGCGTGTCGCTGCACGACTACGGCTGCTCGCTCAAGCTCTACCGGCGCGAGGCGCTGGAGAACGTGAAGATCTACGGCGAGCTGCATCGCTTCGTGCCGGCCCTGGCCGCCCAGTTCGGCGCCCGGGTCATGGAGCTGCCGGTCAACCACCGCGCCCGCACCCGCGGCGTGTCGAAGTACGGCATCGACCGCACCAT
>JAJZTV010000208.1 GCA_021847385.1 Pseudomonadota bacterium
TGTCGTCTTGTTCGTCGCCGTGGCATGACCGACGACGAACGCCAACAGCCCCAGCAACACCGGCAGCATGCCCGCCAGCATCAACTGCGCATATTTCCGCGCGACGCGTTTGGCATTGGGGCCGACGCCGCCATGGCTGAGCAACAGATACGCAGGCAGGATAGCCAGGCTCATGAACGCGACGAACAAGACGACATCGAGCGCGCAGAACACGCCGAGCAAAGTGGCCGCCTGCAACAACAACAAGCTGTAATACAGCCGCGGCGCCGCCTGCACCCGATCCCAGGACGCCACGATCGCGCCGACCAGCAGCAAGCTGCCGATCGGCAGGAACAACACGGAGATGCCGTCGAGCCCGACCAGATAGTGCACACCCAGGCTCGGCATCCAGGCCATGCGCTCCATCATCTGGAAATCGGCGCGCGCCGGATCGAATGCGAACAAGATCGCCAAGCTGATCAGCAAGCCCGCCGCGCCGGTGGCCAGCGCGACCCAACGCGCCCAGTCGGCGCGCGGCAGCAGCCAGATCGCGCCGACCCCGACGGGGAAGGCCAGCAACAAGAGGCTGGGCAAGGACAGCACCATATCAGTATCCAAACCGCAGGCTCAGCGCCTGCATGGGGGTCGCCACCAGCTCGGCCCACGGCGCCATGTAGTAGCCGGCAGCCAGTAAGATGGCGCAGGCAATGCTGGCCAGCAGATATTCCATCGGTGCCATGGCTTCGACCTCGGGCCGGGCCGGCTCGGCCTCGGCCAGCGCAGCCGGCGCTGCAAAAAAGGCGCGCCGGAACGCCCACAACAGAAAGCCCATCGCCACCGCATTGCCGGCCGCCGCGGCGATGGTGGTAAGCGAGCCCAAGGGCAGGATCGCCCCTTCCAACAAGCCATGCATCGCGTCGAAACCCGGCGTGCCGGGCAGGCCGATGAGGGCGACGCCGCCGGCCATGAACACAACGCCGAGCACGGGCACACGCTCGGCCAAGCCGATCGCCCGCAAGTCGGTCGACCGGGCACGCCAATAGATGCGCCCCAGCATCAGCAGCATCACGGCAAAGGCCAGGCCGGCATAGGCGGTCATCAGGGCCGTGCCCGCGAGCGACGCGGCATCCAGGCTGAAGACCCCCAGCACGATCAGGGCGGCATGACTCAGCGCGGCAAAGGTCAGCAGGCCGCGCAGATTGCGTTGTTGCAGCACGAATACCAGGCCATAGAACACCCCGACGACGGCCACGGCCGCAACGGCTTGGCGCCAAGCCAGCGCCGTCGTCGGCAAAAGCACCAGCACGAAGCGCAACAGGACATACAGGCCGACGTTCGCGCCCAACAGCAACAGCGGCGCCGCGATGTCGCCCTGGCGCATGACCACGGGCAGCCAGCCATGCACCGGGAACAAGGGCACCCGAACCGCCACGCCGAGGCACAGCAACAGAAAGGCCAGATTGCGGAAGGAACGGACGACCGGCACCTGCTTCAGATCCATCAAATCGAAGCTCATCGCGCCGTGCGTGCTATAGCCATAGCTCCAAGCCACCATCAACAGCCCCGCGAAGCACAGCAATAGGCCGGCGTATTGGAATTGATAGAACTTTCTTTGCACGCTGCGCGGTTCGGGCCCAGCCCCCCACGCGCCAAGCAGTTGCCCGAGCAGGCCGATCTCGACGACCGAGGCCAAAATAAACCAAAGCAGATTCACGCTGAGGAACATCGAGACCAAGGCCCCTTCGATGCCAAGCAACCACATCAAACGGAGACCGGCATCGGCCTCGCCACGAAGCGCGCCGGCCAAGACCAGCAAGGCGATGAGGACGGTGACCAGCAGCACGAACAACACCGACAGTCCATCGGCCGCCACGTGATACGACAGCGGCCCGAGCAAGTCGCCATACTCGGCAAATTGCGCGGCGGGATTGTGCGCATCGAAATTGAGATAGAGCGCGACGGCCAAACCCAGTTCGACGACGGCCGTGAGGCGCGCGAGATGCACCGCCCAAGCACGGTTGCGCAGCCACAGCAACAGCCAGCCGCCCGCCAGCGGCAGCACCTGCATGAAGCCCAGCAGCGGAAAGCCGGTTTGCTGATTCCAATAGATCTCGCCCACACCTACTCCTATAAGGCCGCCGCCAGCACGGCCGCCACGATCAGCAGCAAATAGCGCGGTTGCTCCAGCAGTTCTTCCAGTGCCTGAAGCCACACGCCCACCAGGCGAAGCACACGCGTCATGCGCCCTTCGGCATCGACCAAGAGATTCGCTTCGATGCGATACAGCGCTGTCGCCAGCGCGTTGAGCGAACGCCCCAGGCCGCCTGGGCGTTCGCCGGCCTCGCCTTGCAGGGCGACCTCCGTCTCGTCCGGCCGGCAATTGAAGATCTGCGCCTCGATAACCCGCATGTCCTGTGCCAGCGTTTGGATCGGCCGCACCCAGGCCGCATCGACCCGTGCCGACAGGGCGCTGCCATCGGGCCGGAACAAGCGCTGCCACAGCCAATGCGCGGCGCCGGCCAAACGCGCCTCGGCCGCCGTCAGGGCCGGGCCATAGGGTGCCATCGGCACCATGCGATAGGCCCGATAGGCCCAATGCAGGCCGAGATAGGCCGCCGCCGGCACGGTCAGGCCGGCACCGCAGAGCAGGCACATCAGGCCCAGGTGCCCCATGTCCCGCATCGGCACCCGCTCGGGTCGAGCGCCGTAGCCGAGCAGGAAGCCATAGACCGCGCTGGCGATGCCCAATGCGATGAGCAGGGCTTGCAGGGTCGGCGCTTGGCGCAAGATCGGCTCGATCCGGATCAGCAACACGATGCCGAGATAGGCCGGCCACGCCGCAAAGACCCGCACGCCTTTCCCGCCCTGCCCGCTCGGCAGCCTCGGCCAGGTCGTAAACGGCAACAACCCTGCCTTGGCGCTGGCCGCCAACACGAAACCGAAGCCCAGCAAGCCGGCGGCCAAGCCATTGAGCTGCGGCACCGCCGAGCCCATCGTCGGCCAATCGACCCCGCCGAGCCAGGCGTAGGCCAAGGCCAGCGCGAAGACGAAACCCAGCGTGCCGATATAGTCGGCAATGAACAGGCGGACGGCAAAGCCGCTCGCCGCCTCACTCGCCGCCTGGTTCCATAACAGATAAGTGCTTAACGCCGCCAGCAGCCAGGCGAGCAACAGCATGGCCGCGTTCGCCGACAACACGGCCAGCAACGCGGCGGCCACGACCAAGCAAGCGGCCGGCAGAAAACCCGCCGCATGCGGCTCGTCCAGGCGCAGTGGATTGGTGAACCGCAGCGCAACAAAGGCCGCCGCCGCCAGCAGCGTGGCCAGCGCCAAGCCCAAGGGGTCGAGCGCGAACGCCAAGGGCAGATAGAAGCGGCCGGCCGCGAACCAGATGCCCCAGTCGACCGTACCGGGCGCCCCCTGGTATAACGCCGCCACGTCGATGCCCAGCAAGATCGACACGCTGGCCGCCAACGCGAGCAAGGCCACGCGTTCGCTCTGCCAGGCAAAGGGCCGGCCGCGCCGCTCGGCCAGCCAACGCGCCAAGGGAAGGCCGATGGCCGCCGACAACGGCAACAGCGGCACCAAGGCGATCAGCAACAGGGCCAGCGTCTTCATGAGGCGAACAACTGCGCCAAACGCC
>JAJZTV010000209.1 GCA_021847385.1 Pseudomonadota bacterium
CCGCCCCTTCACCGAAGTGGAAGAGGCCCATCTGCCGACCAACCATGCCCTGGTCGGTTGCTTGCTGGCGCAAAGCTGGTGGTTGCCGGAAGCGACCTGCCTCGCCATCCGGCATCAGCACGACTACGTGTTGATGCGGGCCGGTCTGCACTCGCTGCCGGCCGCCAGCCGGCGCCTGATTGCGATCGCGCAACTTGCCGAATGGCTGCTGCAGAACGCCACCGGCATGAACAAGACACAAGAATGGACCAAGATGGGCGAGGCCTGCCTGGCCCAACTGGGCCTGACCGAGGCCGATCTGCCCGGCCTGTTGGACGAGGCCAAGCTTTTTCTTGAAGAGACCTACAACGCCGCTTGAGCCGTGGCGAGCTGCCGCGCTCAATGCACTTCGATCGTGTGCTCCAGCGCGATGCTTTGCTTGTCCGTTTCGATGATCAGATAGGCGACCCAAGTCCCGGCCTGTTGCGGTTCGACACGTGCCGAATAATTGCCTTGGCCAAGCCGCAGCATGGGCGACACCGCGCCGGCCTTCTGCCCTGGCCGGCCCAAAGCCAGGCCTAGCTTGGCCGGATCCACGCCCTGATTCAGCCGATCGCGCAACTTCACGACGACCTCACCCTCATGCGCTGTGCCGAGACGGTCTAGGCCTTGTACCTCCAAGGTCCAGCCCAGGCTGGCCAAGGCATGGTCGGCCTTGAGATGCTGGCCGATACCCTTGGCCGCCTCCTGATCGTGTTCGACCACGCCGGCGAAACCGGTATGCACGTCCTTGCCCCGGGCATTCGGCAAGAACCACTGGGCCACGGCCAGCGGCAGGCCGTGTGTGGAGATATAGGCCAGACCGCCGAACAACACGCTGACGGTCAGGAACAGGCCGACGATCAGCTTGGGCGCCCAATGCAGTTGCTGCGCCTTGCGCGTATCGTAAAGCTGCGCCAGCACCACCGCCACGGTCGGATAGGCCACGAGATGGATCGACACCACATCCAAGCCCGGCCAGTACATCACGGCATAGACCATATAGGCGAAACCGATGCCGCCGGAGGCCGCGACCGCCGCCCAGAAATTCCCGACGCGCAGGTAGCGCAGACCACCATAAACGACCGCGGTCACCAGCATGCCGCCAAACAGGGTGTAGAACAGATTCATGGCTATGGTCTCGGTTATTTGGCGAAGAACCGCGCCTCGTCGGTCACGCTTTCGCCTTGACTGTTGCGAATGACGAACTCGAAATGTTCCAAATTGCGGGCACGAACCGGATCGAGTTTGACGCTGGCCTGGACGATGACGCTCTTGCCATTCTTGATCGTCACCCGGCTGAAGCTGCCAATATCCAAGGCGCCGACAGGCAGGCCACGGGCCTCGATCGAATAGGTTTCTTCCTGGCCGGAAATGTTGGTCAGGCGGATCTGGTAACGATTGCGGATGCTGCCGTCGGACAGGGTGACGAACAGCGGCTGCCGGATCTGCTGCACGCTATGCTCGAAACTCTGCCGGGTCGCGATGCTATAGATCAGATAGGCCGTCATCAGCACCACCGACGCGCCATAGCCCAGCACCTTGATATTCTTCCATTTGATCTGCAGCTCCGGTTTGGGCTGCGGCAAGGCGAGATTGGTCTCCGAATCGTAGCGGATCAGGTTCTTCGGATAGCTCATCTTCGCCATGATGGTGTTGCAGGCGTCGATGCAGAGACCGCAAGAGATGCACTTGAACTGCATGCCTTGGCGGATATCGATACCGACCGGGCAAACCTGCACGCAAAGGCCGCAATCGATGCAGTCGCCATGGCCCTGTGCGTGCCGCTCGTCCAGGCTACGCAAGCCCGCACGGGCGGCGGCCCGGCCGTTGCCGCCCTCGCCCCGGGCCTTGTCATAGTGCACGGACAAGGTGCCCGGGTCGTACATGGCGCTTTGGAAGCGGCCGTAGGGGCAGATGAACATGCAGACGTGTTCGCGCAGCATGCCGGCCGCCATATAGGTGGTGATGGTCAGCGCCAAGGTGGCGATATAGGCCGCGCCGGCGGCCTGGCCGGTAAAGAATGCCCACACCTGATCCGGGGCGTAGCCGAAATAGAGCACGAAGGTCAGCGCAGTCCAGAACGACAAGACCAGCCAGAGCAGACGAGTCAGGCCGACCTTGATCAGCTTTTCCCGGTCACTCCATGGCCGGTTCATCAGATTCAGTCGCTTCGGCCGCTCACCCTGGATCAAATGCTCGATCCAGATGAAGGCATCCGTCCACAAGGTCTGAAAGCAGAAATAACCGCAGAAGGCGCGGCCGACCAAGGCCGTCACGAAGAACAGGAAGACCGCAGCGATGAACAACAAGAGCGCAAGCCAGAATACCTCTTGCGGATGCACCACCAGGTCGAACAACATGTAGCGCCGGCCCGGGATATCGAACATCACCGCCTGCGGCGCACCGTCCAAACGGTGCCAAGGCAACCAGGGCAACCCGAAATAGACCACATAGCCCAGCAGTAGAACGACGGTCTTGAAGTTCCTGAACGGCCCCTTGATCGAGCGTGGCACGATGGGGATACGTTTGGCGTAAAGCTCTTGCGATGTCGAAGAATCTGGCACTAATGCGCGTCCTACAAAATCAAAACCCCGGCGCGCCGGGGTTTATCGGGTTCCAGGCCGGAAGCTGGGCCTTACTTGCCGCCGCCCAACTCGTGGACGTAGACCGTCAACAGCTTGATTTGTTCCGGCTTCAAGCGGCCTTCCCACACCGGCATCACCCCGCGGTTCAGACCGGTGGTGATGACGCCCTTGACGGCGGCGACCTTGGCCGCCTCGTCCTTGGCGCCCGGCACATCGGCCCACAGCCAGACCTTGTCGGTCAAGTTGGCCGAACCGACCACCTGACGGCCCTTGGCATTGTCGCCATGGCAGTAATAACAGGCCGCCGTATGGGAATGGAACAACTTGTTACCTTCGGCTGCCTTGACGGCGTTGACCTTCTCGCCCGACAGGCTCAACACATAGTTGGCCAGGGCATCGATCTGGGCCGGTTCCAGCGCTTCGCCAAAAGGCGGCATATAGCCATGGCGGCCATGCGTAACGGTCTCATTGATCTTGTCGAAATCACCACCGTAGAGCCAATCGTCATCGGTCAGGTTCGGGAAATAGCCAATCTTGCCCTGGCCGCCCGCCTGGTGGCAGGGCGCGCAGTTGTCGGAGAAGATGGCCTTGCCGGCGGACAGCACGAAGCTGGACAGTTCGGGGTCCTTGGCGACCTTGTCGTAGGGCAGGCTGGCGATCTTGTCGTAATAGGGCTTTTGCTGGGCAGCGGCGTCCTGCGTTTCTTTCAGCAACTTGGCGCGGGTATTCCAATGCCAGGACTCTTCCTTACCCTCGGCATTGACGTAGGTGACCTTGTTCACGCCGGGCAGGAAGCTTTTGCCGAACGGCCAGGAGGGATAGATGATCCAGTAGGTGATCGCGAAAGCGATGGTCACGTAGAAACCATAAACCCACCAAGTCGGCAACGGGTTATTGTATTCCTGCAAGTCGCTATCCCAGACGTGGCCGGTCGTCTGGGCTGGGGTACGGGAGGTCTCGTTAACCATGGGACTTATCCTTCGATGCGTCTTCTTCGTCTAAGAACGGAATAT
>JAJZTV010000210.1 GCA_021847385.1 Pseudomonadota bacterium
CCTGGCGCTCGGTCTCGGCCAAAAAACCCAGGTTCCACTTGTCGCCCAAGGCACCGGCGAGGGCGCCCAGGGTGAACGAGCCGGCATACCACAGCGGGTTCAACACGCTCTTGTGGCTGCCCAATGCCTCCAGCCGGCGCTCGCACCAAGCCAAATGTTCGGTCTCTTCGTCGCTCGCCTCCTGCAGCGCGCGCTGCACCTCGGGGTCGCGTGCGGTCAGGGCCTGGCCCTGGTACAAGGCCTGGGCGCAAACCTCGCCGCTGTGGTTCACCCGCATCAGCCCGGCGGCATGGCGTTTTTCCGCCTCGTTCAGCTCGGCCTCGGCCAGGCCGGCATCGGGATAGGGCCGGCGGCTGTGGGCCTGGGCGAACACCGTGCGCAAGGCCTTGTCGAATTGGATGATCAGATTGTCTGGAATGGGCAGCATGGTCGTACCTCTTACGGTATCAAGTTAAGCGGCGCGTTTTTGCGTCCGCTTGAACGCATTCAAGGATCGGGAGGAATTATACGGCGTCGGCCTGTTCGTCACCCAGGCCGGTCGGCAGGCCGTCGATGCTGAGCCGGTTCTTCTGCTGGCGATATTCGCGCAGGCCCGCCGCCCCCTTCTTCTCGGCCCAATCGAGCAGCAGGCTACGCTCGCCGGCGAAGTCGAAATAAGGCACGGCGAAGCCGCACGAGGTCTGCACCGAATCGATGTGCAGCAGGACGATCTGGCGCGCACCGAGGAGATCGGGAAACTTCGCCTTGAGTTCGGTCCAGGCCGGCAGTTCCGGCCGCACCACTTCACCCTGACCGTATAGGCGCAGGATCAAAGGCTCGCCATCGAAGGCGCAGCACATCAGGGTGAGCCGGCCGTTCTCACGGATGTGGGCGGCGGTTTCCGCGCTGCTACCGGTGAGGTCGAGATAGGCCACCGTCTTCGGCCCCAGCACGCGCAGGCTGTCCATACCCTTGGGCGACACGTTGACCCGGCCGGCATGCGGCGCCGTCGCGACGAAAAAGATCTTTTGCCGGCCGATGAATTCGATTTGCTCCGGATTCAACGCCTCGAAAAATTTTGCCATGTCGTTTCTCCCTTATTTGTCGTCTTGCCAGCCATGCTTGCGCATGAACTCGGCGACAATCTCCAGACGCCGCACCGGGTCGTCGAGTCCCAGCATCGCCTGCCGGGCCGACATCTCGAACGGCAGCAGCTCGATCAGGCGATAACCGACCCACGCCACCTCGTCGCGCACCGGTCTGAGTTCCGTATCCGGCAATTCCTCGGCCATGCGCCGCAGCAAACGCAGGCAAGCGGCGCAGTGCTCGGGCACCGGCGCGTTCGATTCGGCTGGCAACAGGTCGACCTCGCCGATCAGCAAGCGATTGGGACCCACCCGCGTAGATTGGATGCGGAAACGGCCGCCGCCCTCGACATCGATATCGAACACCCCCATATCGTGCATATCGGCCTTGCGGATATGGGCCAGGGTGCCGACCTCCTCGGGCACGGCCGCCTCGCCCACCTCGGGGCCGAATTTGATCAGGCAGATGCCGAAGGGCTCGCCACCGCGCAGACAGGCGCTGACCAGATCGAGATAGCGCGGCTCGAATGCCTTGAGCCGCAAATGGCCACCCGGCAAGAGCGCGGTGTTGAGCAGGAACAGCGGCAGTTCCATCAGCCTGCGCCGACCTCGCCCCAGCGTTGCATCAATCGATGCGGCACGCCGATCTGATCCAACACGCGGGCGACGATGAAATCGACCACCGCCTCGACCGACTGCGGCCGATGGTAGAAACCGGGATTGGCCGGCAGGATGGTGGCGCCGGCCTCGGCCAGTTGCGTCATATTGCGCAGATGGATCAGCGAAAACGGCGTCTCGCGCGGCACCAGGATCAACGGCCGCTTTTCCTTCAACATCACGTCGGCGGCGCGCTCGATCAAGCTGTCGGCCAGGCCCTGGGCGATGGCGGCGAGGCTGCCCATGGTGCAGGGGCAAACGATCATCGCCTCGGCCGGATTGGAGCCGGAAGCGACCGGAGCGAACCATTCCTCCTTGCCGTAGGCGACCAGTTCGCCGCCGTGCCCGGCGAAGCGCGCGCTCAATTGCGCGGCCAACCCGGTCGTGTCGCTCGGCAACACGATGTCCAACTCTTGCTTGGCGACGATGCGCGCCGCCGACGAAACCAGCAGCTCGACCCGGCAACCGGCCTGCAACAGGCATTCGAGCAGGCGCAGGCCGTAGGCCATGCCCGAGGCGCCGGTCCAGGCCAGGGCGATGCGCTTCGGTTTCATGCGGCCACCTCCCGGCGACATTCAGGCTGGGGCAGGTTCATCGTGCGCGCGACGACCAGGCCATTGGCCAAGCCGGTCAGCCAGGCCGCGGCGAGGAACCACGGCAACAGGCCTTGCAGGCTGACGTGCGGCATCAGCCAAACATCGACCACCGCCAATTGCGTAGCGATATGGACAAAGGCCGCCAGCAGCGACAAACCGACCGGGCCGAACCAAGCTTGCGGCAAGCGGATGGCGGCGGCCAACACAAGCAAGCTGGCCAGGCCGCCGGTCAGGCTCAGGACGAAGGTCGGCGTAAGGAAGGTGCCGAGAAACAACGCACCGGCGACGATGCGCAACAGCGAGACCCAGGCCGCCGCGCCCCAGCCGAAGCGATACAGCACCAGCAGCGTGACAATGTTGGCCAGACCGGGCTTGATGCCGGGGATGGGCAAAGGGATGGCCGCCTCGGCCAAGGTCAGGCCGATGCCGGCCGCCGCCAGCGCGGCGATGCGCCGGTCTTCCAGGCTCGCCCGCAGTTCAATAGTTGAGGCTGTCATAGGCCGCCCTACCCAATTCCACGCTGACCCGATTGGGCAGACAGACCGCCGCCTCGCCCGCCTGCAACCAGCCCTGCTTCACGCATAGCTGGCGCGGGCTCGGGTCGGCCTTGATCCGTACCCGGCCGCCGTGAATCTCGACTTGCGTCGTGCCCAACGGCCCCGGCACCGCGACAAGCCGGTCGAGGCGCAAACCGGTTTCCAAAAAGGTGTGGCCCGACTGCTTGATCGTCACCCGGTCGGCCACCGCCGGGGTACGCAGAAACAGGCCCGCCACCAGCGCCAAGCCCGCCGACAAAATGAGCCAGTCGCCAGGATAGATCCAGTGCACCGCTTGGCTACGGCCGCTGCGCTTAACGCCGGCTGCGCCGGCATTAGCCGACGCCGAAATGCCGCCTTGGCTGCGCCAAAACGGCATGTTCAAGCCAGCCCCCGATGCCGCACCAGCACTTGCTGGATATGCGGGAACCGGCGCGCCAGGGTTTCGGCGAAATAGACCGAACGGTGCCGACCGCCGGTGCAGCCCAAGGCGACCGTGAAATAGGCCCGGTTGTCCTGGATATAGGCCGGCAGCCATTTGTGCACATAGGCGTGGATGTCCGCCAACATGTCGCTCACGGCCGGCTGCGCCTCCAAGAAGGCCACGACGGCCGCGTCCTGCCCCGTTTGCGGCCGCAAGGCCAAGTCGTAATACGGATTGGGCAGGCAACGCACGTCGAACACCAGGTCGGCATCGAGCGGGATGCCATGCTTGAAGCCGAAGGACTCGAAGACCAAGGTGAAATTGACACCGCTCAAGATCG
>JAJZTV010000211.1:0-2677 GCA_021847385.1 Pseudomonadota bacterium
CTGCACCACGGCAAGGTCAAGATCGAGCAGTTCGGCCAGACCCTGGTCACCGCCGCCAACGAGATCGGCAACCCGACCAACGTCGCCACCGTGGCGGTGATGCTGGCCTTCATCCCGATGGCCTTCGTCACCGGCATGATGGGGCCGTTCATGCGGCCGATCCCGATCAACGTGCCGGTGGCGATGCTGGCCTCTCTGTTCATCGCCTATTCGGTCGTGCCTTGGGCCGCGCGCCTGTGGCTCAGGGGCAAGGCGATCAAGTCGATCGCGGCGGCCCAGCACGCGGCCAAGCCCGACCCCCTGCGCCGCGTCTATCTCGCCGTGTTGCGGCCGCTGATGCAGGATGCCAAGCGACGCAACCTCTTCTTCGTCGTCGTGCTCGCCCTGCTCGGCGCGGCCATGGTCATGCCGGCCTGGCAGTTCGTGCGGCCGTCCGGCATCAACGGCCCCCTGTCGCCCTTGGGCGTGGAACTGAAGATGCTGCCCAACGACAACACCAACACCATGTTGTTGCAGGTCGACATGCCGGCCGGCACCGCCTTGGCCGGCACCGACCGGGTCGCGCGTGCGGTCGGCGATGCGCTCGCGCGCAATCCGAATGTGGCGGACTATCAGGCCTTCGTCGGCCGCGCTGCGCCGATCGACTTCGCCGCGTTGGTGCGCGGCGATCTGTTGAAGCGCGGCGAAAACCTGGCGCAGATTCGGGTCAACCTGATCGACAAGCATGCGCGCAGCACTTCGTCGCACGAGATCGCGGCGCAATTCGACGCGGCCTTGAAACCGGTGCGTCAAGCCTATCCGCAGGCCAAGCTGAAGATATATGAAACGCCGCCCGGGCCGCCGGTGCCGGCGCAGGTCCTGGCCGAGCTGTACGGCCCCGATTACGACCGACTGCGCACGGCGGCGGCCGAGGTGAATGCCGCGTTCGGCAAGGTCTACGGCCTGATCAACGTGGACGACTCGGTGACTGCCAACCTCGACAGCTACGAGGTGCGGGTCGATGCCGAGCAGGCCGCGCTGGCCGGCGTGGCGCCGGCCCAGGTGGCCAAGCTGCTGCGCGACTATGTCAGCGGCTTCAGCATCGGTACCCTGCATGCGGTCGAGGCGCGCGAGCCGGTCGAGATTCGGGTGCGCTTGCCGCGCGAGCTGCGCGCGACGCCGGCCTCGCTGATGGCGCTGCGCGTGAGCAACGGCCAAGGCGTGCAAATTCCCTTGGCGCAGTTGGCCGAGGTGCATCGCGTGGTCGAGGCCAAGCCGATCCACGACCGCGACCAGCATCCGATGGTGACGGTGAGTGGCGAGATGCTGACCTCTAGCCCGGTCTATGCCGTGCTGGCCTTGGATCGGATGTTGGATGAAAAGCGCCTGGGCAATGGCGTGCGTTTCACCACCGGCAACCTGGGCTTCGTCGAGGCCGAGCCGCGCGACGTGAAGGACACCACCTTGCTTTGGGGTGGCGAGATGCGGCTGACGTTGGATGTGTTCCGCGACCTCGGCTCGGCCTTCATCGTCGCGCTGGTGCTGATCTATTTGTTGCTGACTGCCTATTACAAGTCGTTCATGCTGCCGGTGATCGTGATGGGTGCGATCCCGCTGACCTTGATCGGCGTGTTCCCCGGCCATTGGGCGACCGGCCAGGCCTTCACCGCGACCTCGATGATCGGCGTCATCGCCCTGGCCGGCGTGGTCGTGCGCAACTCGCTATTGCTGATCGATTTCATCCTCGATTACCGGGCGCACGGTTATGGCTTGGAAGAAGCGGTGATGGAGGCCGGCGCCGTGCGCTTCCGGCCGATCCTGCTGACCGCCCTGGCGATCATCCTCGGTTCCGCGATCATGGTGACCGATCCGGTATTTGGCGGATTGGCGGTCTCTCTGATCTTTGGTACCTTCGCATCCACCGCCTTGACCTTGGTGGTGATCCCGTTGCTGTATTTACTGTGGCAGCGGCATTTCGCGGCGGCCGGCTCGAAGGTCGGTGTCTAGCCGCTATTTGATATTTTTGGGAGATGGTTTATGAGCGTCGAACGGATTGTCCGCAGCATGGCCGGTTTCATGGTGTTGTTGTCGCTGGCCTTGGCCCACTTCACCGGCCAGATCGACATTAGCCGAATGTCCTGGCTTTGGCTGACGGCCTTCGTCGGTCTCAACTTGTTCCAGTCCGGCATCACCGGTTTCTGCCCGCCGGCCATCGTGATGAAGAAGCTGGGTCTCAAAGAATCGGGTGGCTCCTGCTGCTAACTAAGGATTGACGCTTCAAATGGAATTCATTCAACAAAACATCTGGACGGTTTTATTGGCGGCGCTATCCGGTTTCATGCTGGTCATGCCGAGTTTTCGCGGCCGACTGTCGGGCGTGAAACAAGTCGGGCCGCAAGAGGCCGTTGTGCTGATAAACCGTCAGGACGCCTTGATCCTCGATGTGCGCGAGCAATCCGAGTTCGTCGACGGCCATATCGCGAAGGCCAAGCATATCCCGGTGGGTGCGCTGGGCAAGCGGCTCGGCGAATTGGAAAAGCACAAGGACAAAGCCATCGTCGCGGTCTGCCGCAGCGGTAACCGTTCCGGCATGGCCTGCGGCATTTTGCGCAAGGCCGGTTTCCAGAATCTGCACAATCTGGCGGGCGGCATGATGGCTTGGGAGCAGGCCGGGCTGCCGAAAGAGAAGTAAGCGGTT
>JAJZTV010000211.1:2687-3562 GCA_021847385.1 Pseudomonadota bacterium
CGAGAACAACATGGCTCACGTAAAGATGTATTGCACCGCGGTCTGTCCCTATTGCGTCATGGCCGAGAAGTTGCTGAACAAGAAAGGGGTGACCGAGATCGAAAAGGTCCGCGTCGACCTCGATCCCGCGCAACGCGAAACGATGATGCAGATCACCGGCCGTCGCACCGTGCCGCAGATCTTCATCGGCGACCGCCATGTCGGCGGCTTCGACGATCTGTCGGCGCTGGATGCCGAGGGCGGTCTGGAGCCTTTGCTCGCCACTTGAAATCGGCGAGACGGGCACCAACTCCAAGGCATATCGATGTCAGCGGAGTGCATGTATGGAACTCGTTTGCCCCCATTGCCTGGCCGTCAACCGGGTGCCGGCCGAACGTTTGGCCGACCGGCCCAAGTGCGGCAAATGCGGCGCCGAGGTGTTGCCGGCCAAGCCGGTGGACTTGAACGCGGCCAGCTTCGATAAATTCGTCGCCCGCAATGAATTGCCGGTGCTCGTCGACTTCTGGGCGCCGTGGTGCGGCCCCTGCAAGACGATGGCCCCGGCTTTCGCCCAAGCGGCGGCCGAGCATGCCGGCCGGGTGCGCTTCGCCAAGGTCGATACCGAGGCCGAGCAGGGTCTGGCCGGCCGTTTCGGCATCCGCAGCATTCCGACCTTGGCCCTGTTCAAACGCGGCCAGGAGGTCGACCGGGTGGCCGGCGCCATGTCGGCGCCGCAACTGGCGGCCTGGCTGGCCCGGCACTGATCTGTCGCAGGAGTCACAAGGCAAAGCGGCTATAATGGGCCGCTTTATTCTTCGACCCCCTTTCGACGGACCATCATGAGCGACAACAATCAGTCCCAAGCCAGCAGCCCCATGTTCAATATCGAGAAGATC
>JAJZTV010000212.1 GCA_021847385.1 Pseudomonadota bacterium
CTGATCCTTGGCCGCCGGCACGAATTGGCGCGTCTCGTAATAATCGAAAATGGCCGCCACCACCTGATCCGGCTCGTCGATCACCTGAATCAAATCGATATCGGCGGGGTCGATCATGCCTTCCAAGGCCAGCGTATCCTTGACCCAGCCAATCAGGCCCTGCCAAAAGGCCGTACCGACCAGGATGATGGGGATACGCCGGATCTTGCCGGTCTGCACCAAGGTCAGCACTTCCATCAGTTCGTCCAAGGTGCCGAAGCCGCCGGGCATGATCACATAGGCACTCGACGATTTGACGAACATCACCTTGCGCGCGAAGAAATGACGGAAGGTCTGGCTGACGTCCTGGTAAGGATTGGCATGCTGCTCGTGCGGCAACTGGATGTTGAGGCCTACGCTGGGCGACTTGCCGAAATAGGCGCCCTTGTTCGCCGCCTCCATGACGCCGGGGCCGCCACCGGAGACCACGGAGAAGCCGGCATCGGACAGCTTGCGCGCGATGATCTCGGTCTGCATGTAATAGGCCGAATCCGGCGGCGTGCGGGCGCTGCCGAAGATGGAGACCGCCGGCCGGATCGGCGACAGGCGTTCGGTCGCCTCGACGAACTCTGCCATAATCTCGAACATCCGCCAGGATTCGCGAGCCGTGGTCTGCGCCTCGTGCGCATTCGCCGGACCGGCGGGGGTGGGGATTTTTTCATGCATCTTGGATATCCAATTGGCTAAAACGCTTTTGCTCGTGGACGGCTCGTCCTATCTCTACCGCGCCTTCCATGCCCTGCCCGACCTGCGCACCCGCGACGGCCTGCCGACCGGCGCGCTCAAGGGCGTCATCAGCATGTTGAAGCGCTTACGCAAAGACTTCAAGGCCGATTTTAGCGCCTGCGTCTTCGACGCCAAGGGCAAGACCTTCCGCGACGAGATCTATCCAGAATACAAGGCCCATCGGCCGCCGATGCCGGCCGACCTGGCCCAGCAGATCGAGCCCCTGCACGAGGCCGTGCGCGCGCTGGGCTGGCCGCTGTTGATGATCGACGGGGTGGAGGCCGACGACGTGATCGGCACCCTGGTCCGCCAGGCCGAGCGCGAGGGCATCGAGAGCATCGTCTCCACCGGCGACAAGGACCTGGCGCAACTGGTCACCCCGCATGTGCGCCTGATCAACACCATGAGCAACGAGTTGCTCGACGTGCCCGGCGTCGCCGCCAAGTTCGGCGTGCCGCCCGAGCGCATCGTCGACTACCTCACCCTGATCGGCGACACGGTGGACAACGTGCCCGGCGTGGACAAGGTCGGCCCCAAGACCGCGGCCAAATGGATCGCCGAATTCGGCAGTCTAGACGCGCTGATGGCCCGGGCCGGCGAGGTGAAGGGCGTGGCCGGCGACAACTTGCGCAAGGCCCTCGACTGGCTGCCGACCGGGCGCGAACTGATCACGGTGAAGACCGACGTCGAGCAATTGCCGGACATGCACGGCCTGCACTGGCAGGACGAGGACCGCGAAGTTCTGACCCGGCTGTATGAACGTTACGAGTTCCGGACTTGGCTGAACGAATTACTCCCCTCCCCCGCCGGGGGAGGGGACGGGGGTGAGGGAAGGGCCTCGGATTCGACCACTGCCTCTCCCTCACCCGGCCCTTCGGGCCACCCTCTCCCGAAGGGAGAGGGGAATAAACCCAGCCATTACGAGACCATACTGACCGAGGCCGACTTCGAGCGCTGGCTGCAAAAGCTCGAAGCCGCCGACCTGATCTGCCTGGACACCGAGACCACCAGCCTCGACCCGATGCAGGCCAAACTGGTCGGCCTGTCGTTCGCAGTCGAGGCCTTCGAGGCCTGCTACATCCCGCTCGAACACCGCTATGCCGGTGCGCCGGATCAGTTGAGTCTGGACGCGGTGCTGGCCCGGCTCAAGCCGCTGCTGGAAGACGCCGACAAACCGAAGCTCGGCCAGAACCTGAAATACGACTGGCACGTGCTGATGAACCACGGCATCGAATTGCAGGGCATCGAACACGACACCCTGCTGCAGTCCTATGTGCTGGAGGCGCACGAACGGCACGACATGGACACCCTGGCCGCGCGCCATCTGCATGCCACCACCGTCAAGTACGAGGACATCTGCGGCAAGGGCGCCAATCAGATCGGCTTCGACCAGGTCGATGTCGACACCGCCACCCGCTACTCGGCCGAGGATGCCGACATCACGCTACGCCTACACTTCGCGCTGCACCCGCAGATCGCGCGCGAGGCCAGCCTCGATCACGTCTACCGCGAGATCGAGATGCCGCTGTTGCCGGTGCTCGCGCGCATGGAACGCACCGGGGTCAAGCTCGACAGCGAGCTCTTGCGCCGGCATTCGACCTTCCTCGCCCAGGAGATGCAGGCCATCGAGCAGAAGGCCTATGAGGCGGCCGGCCAGCCGTTCAACCTCAATTCGCCCAAGCAGCTCGGCGAGATCCTGTTCGAGCGACAGAAGCTGCCGGTGGTGAAGAAAACGCCCAAGGGTGCGCCGTCGACCGACGAAGAGGTGCTGGAGAAGCTGGCGCTGGATTACCCGCTGCCCAAGCTGATCCTCGACTACCGCAGCCTGGCCAAGCTGAAATCGACCTACACCGACAAGCTGCCGCTGATGGTCGACCCCAATACCGGCCGGGTGCACACCAACTATTCGCAGGCGGTGGCGGTGACCGGCCGGCTGTCCAGCTCGGACCCCAACCTGCAAAACATCCCGGTGCGCAGCGCCGAGGGCCGCAAGATCCGCGAGGCCTTCATACCCGAGCCCGGTTGCGTCATCGTCTCGGCCGACTACTCGCAGATCGAACTGCGGATCATGGCCCACCTGTCGGGCGACGCCAGCCTGTTGCACGCCTTCCAGGAGGACCGCGACATCCACGCCGCCACCGCGGCCGAGGTGCAGGGCATGCCGCTCGACCAGGTCACTTCCGAGCAGCGGCGCATGGCCAAGGCGGTGAACTTCGGCCTGATCTACGGCATGTCCGCCTTCGGCCTGGCCGCGCAGCTCGGCATCGAGCGGACCGCCGCCCAGCTCTATATCGACCGCTACTTCGCCCGTTACCCCGGCGTCGCCGACTACATGGCCCGCACCCGCGAGCAGGCCAAGGAACTGGGCTATGTCGAGACCCTGTTCGGCCGCCGGCTGTATCTGCCGGAGATTCGCAGCGGCAACCCGGCCCGCCGTCAGGGCGCCGAGCGCGCCGCGATCAACGCGCCGATGCAGGGCACCGCCGCCGACCTGATCAAGCTGGCCATGCTCGCGGTGCAAGGCTGGTTGGATACGGAACGCCTACAGACCCTGCTGATCATGCAGGTACACGACGAACTCGTGCTGGAGGTGGCGGAGGCCGAATTGGCCTTGGTGCAGCAGCACCTGCCGGCCTTGATGTGCAATGTGGCCGAACTCAAGGTGCCGCTCAAGGTGGAGGTCGGCACCGGCCCGAACTGGGAAGCGGCGCACTAGGCAGATCGCCGATGCGGTCAAATACCGTAATAGGTGCCCAGCACTTTCTCCAAACGACCGCGTAGCCATTCCTCCTC
>JAJZTV010000213.1 GCA_021847385.1 Pseudomonadota bacterium
CTTGATCGCCGTCGTTTTGCCGCGGCTCATGGCATAGAGTCGTGCGCCGTCGAAGTCCTTGTCCAACGGTTCGACCCCCAGTGTGGCCAACAGCGGGTGGGTGTCGGGCTGCTCGCTCCATAGCACCGCACCGAACCGGCGCGGGTCGCGTAGGCGCAGGACTTGGCCATCATCCAGCAGCAGGTCGACGTGGTCGTGCTTGTCCGGCGGCGTTGTCGCGACGACCAGGCGCAGGCTGCCGGACATGCCCAAGTGCAGCAGCAGGCCACCGTGGTCGAGGCGCAGGATCAGGTATTTCGCGCGCCGCTCCAGCGATTTGATGTGTTGGCCGGCAATGAGCGTATCGAGTTTGTCCGGCACGGGCCAACGCAGGCGGGGGTTGCGCACGCGGGCGCCGCGCAGGCGATGGCCGACGATGTGAGGGGATAGACCGCGGCGTACGGTCTCGACTTCGGGCAGTTCGGGCATGGCGCGATGATAGCGTGCGCGCCGCCGCTCTTGCATAATGCTCCAAACCACATCGATTTCAGCTATGACCTTCAATCCCTTCTTGATGCTGCTGGCCGTCCTGGGTCTCGTCGGCTGTGCCCAGCTGGCGCCCGCACCTGAGCAAGCTGCCGTCCCGCCCAAGCCCGCCACGGTCAACAACGACAAGACGGCCGCCCCCGCGCCAGTCGCCACGCCCGCGCAGCCGCTGACCGAACAGGTGCTCTATCAATTCCTCCTGGCGGAGACGGCCTGGCAGCGCGGTGAACGCAAACTGGCGGCGGAGGCCTATGCCGATCTGGCCTTGCGTACCCGCGATGCGCGCATCGCGCGCCGTGCCACGGAGCTGGCCTTGCTCGCCCAGGCGCGCGAAGAAGCGGCGCGGGCCGCCAAACTGTGGGTCGAACTGGAGCCGGGGTCCGAACAGGCGCGGCAGGTATGGATCTCGCTGTTGGCCGCCAGCGGCCATATCAAGGAGACCCGGCCCCATTTCGAGTTCCTGCTGCGGGCGGCGGGCGGATCGCCAGGGCCGGTGTTCATGCAAATGCACACCGTGTTCGGCCGGCAGACCGATTACCGGGGCGTGCTCGATCTTGTCAGTGACCTGGCGCGGCCCTATCCGAATTTGGCCGAGGCGCAGTTCGCCGTGACCCAGGCGGCTTGGAATGCCGGCCAATACGAGCGCGCCGAACACGCGGTGGACCGGGCTTTGGTCTTGCGACCGGACTGGGAGGCGGCTGCCTTGCTCAAGGGGCAGTTGCTGCAGCGCAAGAGCGATGCCGAAATGCTGGCTTATTGGGCGGGCTTCCTCGCGCAGCATCCGGCCATGCGCGAACTGCGTTTGGCCTATGCCAAGCAGTTGGCGCGCGTGGGGCGCTATGCCGAGTCCCGGCAAGAATTCGAACGCTTGCTCGACGATGCGGCGGGCAATCCCGAGGCGACTTTGGCGGTCGGTCTGCTCGCCATGCAAGCGGGCGATTACGAAGCGGCCGAGACCTATTTACTGAAAACGTTGGAACTGGGTTACCCCGAGGCCGACCAGGTCAAACTGTATCTGGGCCAGATCGCCGAGGCCCGTCAGCGTATGGACGAGGCCTTGCGCTGGTATCAAGCGGTCGACCGGGGGCCGCGCCATGTCGCCGCCCAAGTGCTGGCTGCGGCCTTGTTGGGCAAGCAAGGCCGCGTGGCCGAGGCGCGGGCGCTGCTGCAGGGGCTGAGCCCGGCCGACGACGGCGAGCGCATCCAAATCGTGCAGGCCGAGGCGCAGATTTTGCGCGAGGCGCACGATTATGCCGGGGTCTATAAAGTGCTGTCGCAGGCGCTGGCCGGCCAACCGGGGGCGCCGGAGTTGCTGTACGACCGGGCGATGGCGGCGGAAAAGTTGAACAAGCTCGATGTGCTGGAAAAAGACTTGCGCAAGTTGATCAAGCTCAAGCCCGATTATGCCCACGCCTACAACGCCTTGGGCTATACCCTGGCCGATCGCACCAACCGTATCGCCGAGGCGATCGAGTTGCTGCAAAAGGCGCTGCAACTGGCGCCGGACGATCCGTTCGTGCTCGACAGCATGGGCTGGGCGCAATTCAAGGCGGGCCGCTCGAAAGAGGCCGTCGATTACCTCAAGCGCGCCTATGCTGCGCGCCCCGATCCCGAGATCGCCGCCCATCTGGGCGAAGTGCTGTGGAAGCAGGGCAAGCGCGACGAGGCGAAAAAGCTATGGGAAGGCGCGCTCAAGGCGCATCCGGACAATGAGGCCTTGCGCGAGACGATTTCGCGCTTCAAACCCTGATGTGCCGCCGCTGGCTTGGGCTGGTCGCCCCATTGCTGATTTCGGCCTGTGCGGCATTGCCACCGCCGCCGCTGATGCCGGCGGCAGGCGGTTATCGGCTGGAAGGGCGTATTTCGGTGCGCGCCGCCGAGCAGGGTTTTTCCGGCGGTATCGTCTGGCAATCCTCGGGTGGGCGGCAGGCTATCCTGTTGCGTACGCCGCTGGGGCAGGGGGTGGCCGAGGTGCATATGGACGCAGTCGGGGCCAGCATGACCGATAGTGCCGGCAAGCTGTACCGGGCCGACAGCGGCGAGGCGCTGGTGCAACAGGCCATCGGCGTGGCCCTGCCCTTGGCCGGTCTGGCGCATTGGCTGCGCGGCCAACCCGATCCGGCCCGCCCGTTCTCGGGCCGGCCGGACGGGTATGGCGGCTGGCTCAGTCTGGAGCAGGACGGCTGGCGCATCGAATACGGCCAGGCCTTTGCGGGGACGCGCCTGCCGGGGCGGCTGAGCGCGCATCGCGACGATCTGGAAATCCGTTTGGTGGTGGACGCATGGCAGACCCCATGAAACCCGAGGGCGAGGCCTATCCGGCGCCGGCCAAACTCAATCTGTTTCTGCACGTGGTCGGCCGGCGGCCTGACGGTTATCACCTGTTGCAGACAGTCTTCCGTTTTCTCGACCACGGCGATCGCTTGCATATCGCGGTGCGCCAGGATGGCGAGATCCGGCGCAGCAACCCTTTGTCCGGCGTGAGGGCGGAACATGATCTGTGCACGCGTGCGGCGCGGCTGCTACAGAGCCATACCGGCTGCCGTCTGGGGGCGCAGATCGGCTTGGACAAGCGCCTGCCGATGGGTGGCGGCCTGGGCGGCGGCAGCTCGGATGCGGCGACCGTGCTCTTGGTGTTGAATCGGTTGTGGGGGTTGGGGCTGCCGCGTGCCGAGTTGCAGGCCCTGGGCTTGCAACTCGGCGCCGACGTGCCGGTCTTCGTGTTCGGCCGCGCCGCCTTCGCCGAGGGGGTGGGCGAACGTTTGCAGGCGGTGGAATTGGCGCCGGCGAGTTATGTCGTGTTGACGCCGCCGGTGCACGTGTCGACCGCGGAAATCTTCGCGCATCCGGCATTGACACGCGATACGCCAGCCGTCAAAATGCGCGTCTTTTCAACGGGCTTCGGTCATAACGACCTGGAGCGCGTGGTCTGCGATCTCTATCCGCAGGTGGCCGAATACTTGGCTTGGCTTCGGCAGTTTGGAGATGCGCGGATGACCGGGT
>JAJZTV010000214.1 GCA_021847385.1 Pseudomonadota bacterium
ACCCGGCTGTTGATCGGCTCGGAAGGCACGCTGGCGCTGATCACCGAGGCCACGCTGAGGCTGGTGCCCGCGCCCGAGCGCACCGTGTCGCTGCGTGTCTGCTATGCCAGCGACACCGCCGCCTGCGCTGCCGTGCAGCGCATCATGCAGCAGGCGGTCGTGCCGAGCGCGCTGGAGTTCATGGACCGCCGCTCGATCGAGGCGATCACCGAGTTCGGCGCGGCCGAAGGCCTGCCGCCCGGCACCGAGGCCGTGCTGATGGTCGAAGCCGACGGTCCGGCCGAGGATATCCCGCGCCAAGTCGCCGCATTGGAAAATGCGCTGCGCGGCGCTGGCCTGCTGGAGTTGCAAACCGGCTTCACCCCGGCCGAGATTCAAAACCTGTGGACCGCGCGCAAATCGCTGTCGCATGCGGTGAAAAAGATCGCGCCGCTCAAGATCAACGAAGACGTCGTGGTGCCGGTCTCGCGCCTGGCCGAACTGGTCGCCGCGATCGACGCCATGGGCACGCTGCACCGTCTGCCCATCGTCAGTTTCGGCCACGCCGGCAATGGCAACCTGCACGTGAACCTGATGGTGCATCCGGACGACGAAGGCGAGATGGCGCGCGCCGAGACCTGCCTGCGCGAACTGGTCGAGACCGTGTTGCGCCTCGGCGGCACGTTGTCGGGCGAACATGGCATCGGCAACAAGAAGCGCAAATTCATCCTGCTGGAGATCGAGCCGGACACCCTGGCCCTGATGCGCGACCTGAAGCGGGTCTTCGACCCGCAAGGCATCTTGAATCCGGGCAAGAAATTGCCGGATTAGGACAGCGGGTCGAAATCGGTTGGCTATAGTCAACTTGTATAGCCATACCCCCATCGCGAGGAAAAAATGGACACCTGCAAGCGCTTGCTCAAGCCGCTGATCCGGTCGCTGCTGTTCATCCTGATCGCGGCCGGCTTGCCAAAGCCGACCTTGGCCGCCGCGACGCCGGCCTTCTCGGCGACGGCCGCCGGTTCGACCTACAACCTCACCCTGACCGCCAACCTGAGCGTCGCCGACGCGGATGCCGGGCACAGCGGTAACATCTATCTGGTCGCCAATGTCGGCAGTGCCTGGTATGTCCACAACGGCACGACCTGGGCGGCATGGAGCAGTGGGCCGCTGCCGATCTATGCCGCCGGCACGCTGGCCGACCGCAGCGTCGAGGTACTACGCAACGTCGATATGTCGGCGCTCGGCGGCACCACGATCTACCTCGGCTACGGCCTGAGCGAAAACGACATGCTGACGAATAACAAGTTCGGCCTGGTCTACACCGTGCACGCCACCGCGGCCGACAGCATCGCCTTCGTCAGCTTCCGCGATGGCTGGAACAACATCTGGATCATGAATGCCGACGGCACGAATCCGAGGCGGCTCACCCTGTCGCAAACCTCTTACACCGAGAGTTACCCATCCTCCTCGCCCGACGGCAGCAAGCTGGTGTTCACCCGCTACAGCAAGGGCGTGGTCGTACTCGATGCCAGCGGCGAGAAAATCGTCCGCAGCGACACGCTGAACCCGGCCTACCCGACTTGGTCGTACGACAACAAGGTCTATTTCACCCGCTTGAATCAGACGACTCAATACGCCAAGGAATACCTCTACGCGATGAACGCCGACGGCAGCGGCGAGACGCAGATCAGCCCGATCTACAACGACACCAGCACGGCCGCCGACCGCCACCCTTCCCTATCGCCCGACGGCTCGGCACTGCTGTTCAGCACCAACCGCACCAAGAACGGCGGCACCATTGCCAAGCTGATGCTGGCAAGCGGCACGATGAGCTATCTGACCTACTCCGGCAACCTCCTCGGCGAAACCGTGATCTCGCCGGCCGAACAGCCGAGCTGGTCGCCCGACGGCAGCAAGATCGCCTTTGCCGCCTATCCCGGCTACCCCGACTTCAGCGCCAAGGAACAGATCTACGTGATGAACGCCGACGGCTCGGGCAAGACGAAATTAACCCAAGAAACGACCGCCAATTGCAGCCACCCCGCCTGGTCGCCCGATGGTAGTCGCATTGCCTTCCAGAAGGATTACCCCGGATTTTCGAATACCACCGAGATCTGGATCATGAACGCCGACGGCAGCGGGGCGAAGGCGCTGACCGACCGGAACGTCACCCACAGCGATTCGATGCCGGTCTTCCTGAAGAAACCGCTCTGACGGCCGCCGCCCCGGCGAACTCAGTACTCGAACTCGTCCTGCGCCGGCTTGGCCTTGGCCGGGCGCACCGCATGCACCACCGGCGGCACACCCCGCACATACGTGGCGATCGCTTCGATGTCCTGCGGCGTCAGCCGGCTCAGACCGTTGTCGATCACCTCGGCCATCAACCCCCCGGCGGAATCGCCGTCGGGGCGCATGCCGGTCTTCAAATAATCGATCAATTCGCCCTGGCTCCAGCGGCCGATGCCGGTCGCCTTGTCCGGCGTGATATTGGGCACCAGGCCGCCCTCCGCCCCGGCCTGGTCGCCGGCCAAATACAGGCCGACGCGAAAACCGCCCAGCCTGTTGCGCGGCGTGTGACATTCGGCGCAATGCGCCACCGCCTGCACCAGATAGGCGCCACGATTCCACGTCGCGTCCTTGCGCGGGTCCGGCACATAACGGCCCGGGTGGAAATACAGCCACTTCCAGCCGGCCAGCAAGGGACGCGACTGCAGATACCACGGCAAGGCATGCGGCCGGTTGGCCTGGCGCACCGGCGGCACGGTCCGCAGATAGGCCCACAGCGCGCCGATGTCGGCATCGCTCAGGCGGGTGTAGGCCGCATAAGGAAAGCTTGGGTAGTAATCCCGGCCGTCCTGCCCGCGCCCCTCGCGCAAGGCGCGGCGGAAATCGGCCTCGCGCCAGCGGCCGAGGCCGGTGTCCGGGTCGGGCGTGATGTTGGGCGTGTAGAAGTCGCCCAAGGGCGTGGCCAGCTTGCGCCCGCCGGCCAGCAGGGCGCCGCCGTGCTCGCGGTCGGTGTGGCAGTTCGCACAGCCGGCCGCGCGGAACAGGTATTCGCCAGCCGCGAGGTCCGGCCCCGCCGCCAGCGCGCGGCCCGCAAGCAACAAGCCGCACAAGAGCAGGCCACGCAACATACGGGCTTACTTCTGCTCCTTGCGGTAGTCCTTGTGGCAGGCCTTGCAACTTTCCGACAAGTCCTTGAACTTGGCCGCCGCATCGCTACCGTCGGCCGCCTTGGCGAAGGCCGCCGCCTTGGCCTCGGTATCCTTGGCCTTCTTCTCGAAACCGGCCCGCTTCGACCACACCGCATCCATCGCGTTGGTCTCGCCGAAATCGGAGCCGGCCGGGAACATGCCGGCGATGTCCTTCGCGGTCGCCTCCAGTGCCTTGGCATGGCCGGCCGGCGAACCCTTCACCTTGCCCTGTACAATGGCGCCCGCTGCCGCCATGTGGGCGGCATAGGCCTTCATCACGTTCCGGCGGTACTTGATGACATCC
>JAJZTV010000014.1 GCA_021847385.1 Pseudomonadota bacterium
TTCCGATCTCCCAGGTCGCGGCCGAGTTCGCCTTGCGCCATGTGGCGGAACTGGAGGCGCAGGCAGCCAGGATCGTGGCCGAGCGTGCCCGTCTGCATGCGGCCTTGGCACAACAGTCGGGTGTGACGGTGTTCGACAGCCAGGCCAACTTTCTGCTGTTTCGGGTGGCCGATGCCGTTAAAGTCTTCACTGGGCTCAAGGCCCGCGGGGTATTGATCAAGAATCTGCATGGGGCGCACCCCTTGCTCAACGATTGCTTGCGTGTAACCGTCGGCGCGCCGGAGGAGAACGATGCCTTCCTCGCCGCGCTGGCTGCCGAATTGGAAGCGAGAGGATAGACACGATGCGTACGGCCGAAATCAGCCGCAACACTCTGGAGACCCGGATCACCGTGAAGGTGAACCTGGATGGCTCCGGCCAGGCCAAGCTGGCGACCGGTGTGGCCTTTCTCGACCACATGCTGGACCAGATCGCCCGCCACGGCCTGATCGATCTCGACATCCGGGCCGAGGGCGACCTGCACATCGACGCCCACCACACGGTGGAAGACATCGGCATCAGCCTGGGCCAGGCCTTCGCCAAGGCGGCCGGCGACAAGAGGGGCATCCGCCGCTACGGCCATGCCTATGTGCCGCTGGACGAGGCCTTGTCGCGCGTGGTGGTCGATTTCTCCGGTCGGCCCGGCCTGGAGTATCACGTCGATTTCACCCGCGCCCGCATCGGCGAATTCGATGTCGACCTGTTCCGCGAGTTCTTCCAGGGCTTCGTCAACCATGCCCAGGTGACCCTGCACGTCGACAACCTGCGCGGCATCAACGCCCACCACCAGGCCGAGACGGTGTTCAAGGCCCTGGGCCGTGCCCTGCGCATGGCCTTGGAGGCCGATGCGCGCATGGCCGACGTGGTGCCGAGCACCAAGGGGACGCTGTAAGTGCCGGACGTCGCTGTCGTCGATTACGGCATGGGTAACCTGCATTCGGTGGCCAAGGCCATCGAGCATGTGGCGCCCAAGGCCGAGGTGGCGGTGACCGGCGACCCGGCCGTGATCGCCCGGGCCGGCCGCGTGGTGTTCCCTGGCCAGGGCGCGGCGCGCGACTGCATGGCCGAGATCGACCGGCGCGGCCTGCGCGAGGTGATCGTCGAGGCGTCGAGGAGCAAGCCCTTCCTCGGCATCTGCATGGGCCTGCAGGTCCTGTTCGAGCACAGCGAGGAGGGCGACACCCAGTGCCTGGGCCTGCTGCCGGGTCGGGTGCTGCGCTTTCCCGATGCGGCCATGCACGACGACAAGGGCAAACGGCTCAAGGTGCCGCACATGGGCTGGAACAATGTCCATCGGATGATGGAACACCCGATGTGGGCCGGCATCGACGACGGCGCCCGGTTCTATTTCGTCCACAGCTATTACGTCGAGCCCGCTTCGCCCGATGTGGTGGCGGGGGTGAGTCACTATCCCTTCGCCTTCACCTGCGCGGTCGCGCGCGACAACCTGTTCGCGGTACAGTTTCACCCGGAAAAGAGCCAGGCGGCCGGTCTGCGTCTACTTGGCAATTTCATCACTTGGGAAGGCAAGTCGAGGTAAGCAAGATGTTGATCATTCCTGCCATCGATCTGAAAGACGGTCAGTGCGTGCGCCTGAAGCAGGGCGAAATGGACAGCGCCACGGTGTTCTCCGCGGAGCCCGCAGAGATGGCCAAGAAGTGGCTAGCCAGCGGCGCCCGCCGGCTGCATCTGGTCGATCTCAACGGCGCCTTCGCCGGCAAGCCGGTGAACGAACCCGCGATCAAGGCGATCACCGACGTGGTCGGCGACGACATTCCGGTCCAGTTGGGCGGAGGCATCCGCGACCTGGAGACCATCGAGCGTTATCTGGACGACGGCATCACCTACGTCATCATCGGCAGCGCGGCGGTGAAGACGCCGGGCTTCCTGCATGACGCCTGCAATGCCTTCCCCGGCCACATCATCGTCGGCCTCGACGCCAAGGACGGCAAGGTGGCGGTCGACGGCTGGTCCAAAGTGACCGGCCACGACGTGATCGACCTGGCCAAGCGCTTCGAGGGTTATGGCGTCGAGTCGGTGATCTATACGGACATCGGCCGCGACGGCATGCTGTCCGGCGTCAATATCGAGGCCACGGTGAAGCTGGCCCAGGCGCTGACCATCCCGGTGATCGCCAGTGGCGGCGTGACCAATCTGGACGATGTGCGCAATCTCTGTGCGGTGGAGAGCGAAGGCATCGAGGGCGTGATCACCGGTCGCGCCATCTACGAGGGCACGCTCGACTTCGCCGCGGCGCAGAAGCTGGCCGACGAACTCGGAGCGACATAAGCCGATGTTTTCTCCTGACCTCGCACTCCTTACTCCTTACTAAATCATGGGTCTGGCCAAGCGCATCATCCCCTGTCTCGACGTGACCGCCGGCCGCGTGGTCAAGGGCGTGCAGTTCGTCGAGCTGCGCGACGCCGGCGACCCGGTCGAAATCGCCAAGCGCTACGACGACCAGGGCGCGGACGAGCTGACCTTCCTCGACATCACCGCCAGCTCGGACGAGCGCGACATCATCCTGCACATCATCGAAGAGGTGGCGGCCCAGGTCTTCATCCCGCTTACCGTCGGCGGCGGCGTGCGCGCGGTGGAAGACGTCCGTCGCCTGCTCAACGCCGGGGCCGACAAGGTCTCGATCAACACCTCGGCGGTAGTCAATCCGCAACTGGTGCGCGACGCCTCGGACCGTTACGGCAACCAATGCATCGTGGTCGCCATCGACGCCAAGCGGGTGGCCGGCCCCGAGCCCAAGTGGGAGGTGTTCACCCATGGCGGCCGCAAGGCGACCGGGCTGGATGCCGTCGAGTGGGCGAAGCAGATGCAGGAATACGGCGCCGGCGAAATCCTGCTGACCAGCATGGACCGCGACGGCGCCAAGATCGGCTTCGACCTGGAGCTGACCCGGGCCATCTCCGACGCGGTCGAGGTGCCGGTGATCGCCAGCGGCGGCGTCGGCAACCTGCAGCACCTGGTCGACGGCGTGAAGATCGGCGGCGCCGATGCCGTGCTCGCGGCCAGCATCTTCCACTTCGGCGAATACACCGTGCGCCAGGCCAAGGAATACATGGCCCAACATGGAATAGAAATGCGCTTATGAGCGACTGGCTCGACAAGTTGAACTGGCCGGCCGACGGCCTGCTGCCGGCCATCGCCCAGGACGCCGCCAGCGGCGACATCCTGATGGTGGCCTGGATGAACCGCGAGGCCTTGGCCAAGACGGCCGAGCTGGGCGAGGCCGTGTACTGGTCGCGCTCGCGTCAGAAGCTGTGGCACAAGGGCGAGGAATCGGGCCATACGCAAAAGGTATTGGACATTCGCACCGACTGCGACGAGGATGTGATCCTCTTGAAAGTCGAGCAGCAGGGCGGCATCGCCTGCCACACCGGCCGGCACAGCTGTTTCTTCCAGAAATTGGAAAACGATCAATGGAAGGCCGTTGAGCCGGTCTTGAAAGACCCCAAGGACATCTACAAGTGAGCGACATCCTCGACCGACTGGCCCAGACCCTGGAGGCCCGCAAGCAGGCGGACCCGCAGAGTTCCTATGTGGCCAAGCTCTACGCCAAGGGCCTGGACGCCATCCTGAAGAAGGTGGCGGAGGAGGCGGCCGAGACCATCATGGCGGCCAAGGACGGCGAACGCGACAAGATCGTCTACGAGACCGCCGACCTCTGGTTCCACAGCATGGTGCTGCTGGCCCAGCAAGGTATCCATCCGGACGAAATCCTCAACGAGCTGGCCCGGCGAGAAGGCCTGTCAGGATTGGCCGAGAGGGCATCCCGCAAGGAGGACATATGAGCGACTGTATCTTCTGCAAGATCGTGGCCGGGCAGATCCCCAGCCGTAAGGTCTACGAGGACGACGATGCGCTGGCCTTCCACGACATCAACCCGGCGGCGCCGGTGCATTTCATGATCATTCCCAAGGCGCATGTCGACTCCCTGGTCGAATGTACTGCTGCGCATCGGGATATCCTGGGTAAAATCCTGCTATTGGCACCCAAGCTGGCCAAGGAGCAGGGCCTGGGCACGGATTTTCGTACCTCGATCAACACCGGCAAAGGTGCCGGTCAAATGGTTTTCCATCTGCATGTGCATGTGCTCGGTGGGGCCGGGCCGCGGCCGCTATAAAGGCAGGCCGCAGACTTTTTGAAGGAGTAGGGCAATGGGCGGTTTCAGTATTTGGCATTGGCTGATCGTATTGGTGGTGGTGTTGCTGATTTTCGGCACTAAAAAACTGCGTAATATCGGCACCGATCTGGGCGGCGCGGTCAAAGGCTTCAAGGATGCGATGAAGGAAGAGCAGAACAAGCCGACCGAACTGCCGCGTCAAGGCGAGGCTGGCGGCAGCACGATCGAGGGTGAGGTCAAGGACAAGCAACATAGCTGATCATTCAAGTGAGGGCAGGGTGAGGATAAGCATCTCGCCGGGCCCTTCGCGCCTCCCCAATCATGTTTGATATCGGTTTTTCCGAACTCCTGTTGATCGGCGTCGTGGCCTTGGTTGTCCTCGGTCCGGAGCGGCTTCCTAAAGTCGCGCGCACGGTGGGCAGCCTGCTTGGCCGTTTGAATCGTTACGTTTCCCAGGTCAAGCAGGATGTCGAACGCGACATGCAGCTCGATGAGTTGCGTAAGACGCAGCGCGAGATGCAGGCGCAGGCGCAGCAATTCGAAATCGTGGCCGAGGAAACCAGCCAAACCATCCACCAAGGGTTAAGTCAGGTCGAGAAAGTGGCCGAGGCCATGGCGGCCACGGATGGCGGATTGGCGCTGCAACAGAGCGAGCAGATCAAGGCGGAGGGCATGGCCTCTGAAGAGATGCCTGCCCAGGCACAGCTTGAGTTAAGCCTCGAACCTGAGCCTCCGGCTGCCGGATCGAAATCTCACGACCATGGATAGCCAAGAAACCTTCATTTCGCATTTGATCGAATTGCGCAATCGCCTGCTCAAGGCGGTGCTGGCTTGGGTGCTGTGGTTTGTGGTCCTTGTGCCCTTTGCCAATCATTTGTATGCCTTGTTGGCCCAACCCTTGCTGGCGAAGTTGCCCAAAGGCGGGCAGATGATCGCTACCGAGGTGGTCACGCCGTTCTTCGTGCCGATCAAGGTGGCGATGATGACGGCCTTTCTCGGCGCCTTGCCTTACATCCTCTATCAATTGTGGTCGTTTATCGCGCCCGGGCTGTATGCGCACGAGAAAAAATTCATCTTGCCGCTGGTGATATCCAGTGTGGTGCTTTTCGCCTGCGGCATGTCTTTCGCCTATTTCTTCGTGTTTCCGGTGGTGTTCGGTTTTATTGTGGGCATTGCGCCGCAAGGCGTCGCGGTGATGACGGATATCAGCAAATATTTGGATTTTGTCATTACTCTGTTTGTTGCCTTCGGTATCACTTTCGAAGTGCCCATCGTCGTGGTGGCCTTGGCCCGGATGGGCATGGTGAGTGTCGAGCAGTTCAAGCAGGCGCGGCCTTATGTGATCGTCGGCGCCTTTGTCGTCGGTGCGATCTTCACGCCGCCCGATGTCATTTCCCAGATCATGCTGGCGGTACCACTTTGGCTGCTTTATGAGTTGGGTGTGCTGGTCGCTAGCTGGGTCGAGAAGAAGGCAGGCGCTACGGAAGAGGAGGCCTATCGCCCTTTGAGCGAGGATGAACTCGACAGCGAGCTAGATAGCATCGAAAGCGAGCAAAACAGGCCGTAATGTTCATAACAGGTGCACATTTCAGCAAAACGCCCCAATACGGGGCGTTTTGTTTTGGTGCGTGTCTGGTAAGCGATTGTTTTTTCGTGCACTATTTTAAGGCATGACTCTTGCTTGCAGTCTTTCCTGTTTGCATTGGAGGCTCTGATGGACGTGTTTAAATCTGGTTCCGACGTGGTATTCCTGCTGTTAGGCGCAGTCATGGTGTTGGCCATGCATGCAGGCTTTGCATTTCTTGAACTAGGGACGGTGCGCAAGAAGAACCAGGTGAATGCCTTGGTCAAGATTCTGACCGACTTCAGCGTCTCGACTATCGCCTATTTCTTCATCGGCTATACCTTGGCCTATGGCGTCGATTTCATGTCCGGTGCCGATGTATTGGCCCAGAAAAACGGCTACGAGCTGGTGAAGTTCTTCTTCCTGCTGACCTTCGCTGCGGCGATTCCGGCCATCATCTCCGGCGGCATTGCCGAACGGGCAAGATTCAATCCGCAATTGGCCGCCACCTTCCTGCTGGTCGGCTTTGTCTATCCCTTCTTCGAAGGCCTGGTCTGGCATGAAAATCTGGGCTTTCAGGCTTGGCTCAATACGGCGTTCGGGGCCAAGTTCCACGATTTTGCCGGCTCGGTCGTCGTGCACGCGGTCGGCGGTTGGATTGCCTTGCCGGCGGTGCTCTTGCTTGGTGCGCGGCGCGGCCGCTATCGCCAGGACGGCATGGTTTCGGCGCATCCGCCGTCCAGCATCCCCTTTCTGGCGCTGGGCGCTTGGATTCTGACCGTCGGCTGGTTCGGCTTCAACGTGATGTCGGCCCAGACTGTCGAGGCTGCTTCCGGCCTGGTGGCGGTCAATTCTTTGATGGCGATGGTGGGCGGCACCTTGGCGGCCCTGGTAATCGGCCGCAACGATCCGGGCTTCATTCACAACGGTCCATTGGCTGGGCTCGTGGCCGTCTGTGCCGGCTCGGACCTGATGCACCCGGCCGGTGCGCTGGTGACCGGTATCGTGGCCGGTGCGCTGTTCGTCTGGATGTTCACGATCACCCAGAATAAATGGAAGATCGACGATGTGCTCGGTGTTTGGCCTTTGCATGGCCTGTGTGGTGCCTGGGGCGGGATCGCGGCGGGTATCTTCGGCGCGAAGGCCTTGGGCGGGGTCGGGGGGGTCACGCTCGGTGCGCAAACGCTTGGCACCTTGACGGGCATTGTCGTCGCCTTGCTTGGCGGTGCCTTGGTCTATGGCCTGCTTAAGCTGCTCGTCGGGATACGGCTCGATGCCGAAGAGGAATTCAACGGTGCCGATCTGTCCATCCACAAGATCTCGGCGACACCGGAACGCGAAACCAACTGGTAAGCCCATTCGACCGCTAGGCGCAGATCAGTTGTCCGCTGACTCGCCTAGCTTCTCGTCCACCTGTTCGTCGAAGCTCTTGCCATGGCGGTAGTGCTGATAGAGGCGCACGCCCAAGATGCTAGACACAATGAATAGACCGGCTGCTAGGGCGACGCGCCACTGGTTGTCCACTTGCACACCGCCGCCGACCAGTGCGAATACGAGGCTTTGCGGCAGATAACCCAGCACGGAGCCGACGAAGAACGGCAAGGCGCGTACCTTGGAAACGCCGGCAAGCAAATTGGTTATCAGATTGCTCCCCACGGGTAACAGCCGAATCAGCAAGGTCATGCTGAATGGATGGCCATGGACAAAATCATCCAGCTTTTGAATCCGTGAGGAATAACGCGCTGCCAACATCGCGCGTCCCAGGAAGCGCGCGTAGTAGAAGGCCAGGATGCAGCCAATCCCCGCCGCCAGGGTAGCAAGCACGGTGCCGGTCAAGATGCCGAAGGCATAGCCGCCAAGGAAGGCGATCAACTGCCGAGGCAAGCCGACGGCGGTGAATAAGCCGCCGACTGCCAAGAACAGGAGGTCGCCAGTGAAACCATGTCCGCGCACTTCGTGGTCGATCCATTTCTCGTCGAGTAGGCCAGCGAACTGGGTGGTGCTGGCCATATAGCCCAGCAATGCCAGAGAAGCGATCACGACGAGGCCACGGAGGATGGTGCGATAGTTCATACGGACGCTTAAAGCCGGTTCGGCGAGGGAAAACGCCGCATTCTAGCATCCGGCGGGGCCGCGGCTCGCGGCCGAAATGCTTGTGCCGCCTTGCTTCGAGACCGGCTTACGTGTATCCTCGCGCGCTTTCGGTCGTCTGGCATCGGGCTATGGTCCCACTGGACGAAACGGTATCTGGAGAGGTGGATGAGTGGTTTAAGTCGCACGCCTGGAAAGCGTGTTTAGGGTAATACCCTAACGCGGGTTCGAATCCCGCCCTCTCCGCCAGATAAAAAAATGGGGCCTCGTGCCCCTTTTTTTATTTGGTGGGGCGTGCGGGCAGTTCGAGAAGCCGCCTGGGTTCGACTAGCCGAGCACGGCTCGGCTGGACGCGCCAAGCGCGGTCCCGGAGCGCAGCGAAGGGATTCGTGGATCGCCCCGAGGCGAGACACGAACAATCCCGCCCTCTCCGCCAGATAAAAAATGGGGCCTCGTGCCCCTTTTTATTGCCATCGTCTTCTCGCTGAAATTCCTTTTCGGTAGGATTGTTTTGCCATTTTGCTAAATGGCGGAATTTTCGCTTGATTCGCAATTTTGTTCTTGATCTCCGGTGCGGCATAGTGTTTTACTCGCGCCGTGGTGGGATAAGCTCAGGAGTCAAATGGGCGGATGGAGAACAAACGATAAATGAATGCGGTGAGCTATCTGGCCCGGCAGCCGATTGTGGACGGGGAACATAAGCTTATTGCTTATGAGTTGTTGTTCCGACAGACGGCGGCCAGCCTTTCTGCCGACGTGCGCGATCCGCTTCAGGCCGGCGTCGAGGTGATCAGTAATACGCTTTGCCTTGGCACCGATTGGCTGCTGCAAGGGAGCCTGGCCTTTATCAATCTCGACGAATCGACGCTGATGAGCGAATACATCACCTTGCTGCCGCAGGAGCATGTGGTGTTTGAGATTCTGGAGACGGTAAAGGTATCCCAGGTCTTGGTGGCGCGCATCCATGAGCTGCGCCAGCGCGGTTTTCGCTTTGCCTTGGACGATTTCGTCTGCCTGCCCGAATACAAAGTACTGATGCCCTTGGTGGATTACATCAAGCTGGATGTGCTGGAACAGCCGCCGGACAAGACGGTGGAGATCATCCGTCATGTTCGCTCGATATATAAAGGCAAGCTGCTGGCCGAAAAGGTCGAAACGCGCGAGATGTTCGAGCTGTGTAAAGCGGAGGGCATCGAGTATTTCCAGGGCTATTACTTTGCCCACCCCGAAAATATCGCCAATAAAACCATCAAACCGACGCAGGTGACGGTGTTGGAGTTGATGAATCGGGTTCGTATTTGCGAGGATTTGAAGGAACTGGAGGAGCCGCTGCGGCGCGATGCGGCACTGACCTTCCGGCTGCTGCGCTTCGTCAATTCCGCCACTTTCAGCCTGCCACGGGAAGTCCACAACATTCGCCAGGCCTTGGCGGTCATTGGCTTGAACTCGCTCTATCGCTGGTTGTCTCTGCTGCTGGTATCGGCTAGCGATAGCAAGACAGGCTCCTTGCTGGCGCGCATGGCGGTAAACCGCGGACGCATTTGCGAACTGCTCGGTGAAGGGCGGGTCGGTCGGCACGAGCAGGACGACCTGTTTATCGTCGGCCTGTTTTCCCTCTTGGATGTGTTGATGGAAATGCCGATGGCGGATGTCCTCGACCGCACCCCACTGGCCGAGCCGGTAAAAGAGGCCTTGCTGCATCGGGCAGGGCGCTATGCACCCTATTTGAGCTTGGCCGAAGCTTGCGAGCAGCAGGATTTCGATAAGGTCGAACTCAATGCCAAGGCCCTGGAATGCACTCCAGACGACGTCAATGCGGCGCAGCTCAAGGCCCTGGCCTGGACGGAAGACCTATTGCTCGAATAAATAGAGGGCAAGGTACGGTGTCCTATTGAAGCGCCAGGGCACATTGCGCATAATCGGGCAGAGGGAAACCAAGCATCCATGAAAACCCAGCCCGTTCCAGCTATAGAACTACCCAGCACTTCAGGCCGAACGTTTCGTTTCGCCGAGCAGCAAGGCAAGCCTTACGTTCTGTATTTCTACCCCAAGGACAATACGCCCGGCTGTACGACGGAAGGGCAGGATTTCGTCCAGCTCTACGCCGAGTTCCAAGCCCAGGGCTGGGATGTCTACGGGGTTTCACGCGATAGCCTGAAGTCACACGCGGCCTTCAAGGCTAAGCTTTCCATGCCTTTCGATCTGCTGTCGGACAGCGAAGAGGTCGCCTGCCAGGCTTTCGATGTCATCAAGCTGAAGAATCTTTATGGCAAACAGGTGCGGGGCATCGAACGCAGCACCTTCCTGATCGACGGCCAGGGCCGGCTGGTGCAGTCATGGCGTGGCGTCAAAGTGCCAGGTCATGCCCAGGCAGTACTCGATTTCATCAGAACTTCCACGAAAACAGCGTAAAGGCGACCTAAGCAGATGGCCAAAAAATCCGCCAAATTGAACAAACTCTTCGTCCTCGACACCAACGTTCTGCTGCACGATCCGACTTGCCTCTACCGCTTCCAAGAGCATGACATTTACCTGCCGATGGCGACCTTGGAGGAGCTGGATCACAACAAGAAGGGCATGTCCGAAGTCTCGCGCAACGCCCGCCAAGCCAGCCGTTTCATCGAAGAGATCGTCAGCGCCTGCGAGTTGGACATCGGCGATGGCGCGCCGCTGGCGCAGCATAGCCACAATGCGGCGACCGGCAGGCTGATCCTGCAAACCCATCCGATCACCGGCGATGCCGTCGCCGTGCTGCCGCACAGCAAGGTCGACAACCAGATCCTCGGTGTGGTGAGTTACCTCAAGTCGCAACATCATGGACGCGAGGTCGTGCTGGTGTCCAAGGACATCAACATGCGCATCAAGGCGCGTGCCTTGGGCATTCAGGCCGAAGACTACTTCAACGACAAGGTCCTGGAAGACACCGACCTGCTGTATACCGGTGTACGGGAGCTGCCGGCGGATTTCTGGGAAAAGCACGGCAAGGGCATGGAATCGTGGCAGAAGGACGGCCACAGCTATTACAAGGTCACCGGCCCCCTGACGGATTCGATGTTGATCAACGAGTTCATCTACCAGGAAGGCGAGCAGCCCCTGCATGCCATGGTCACCGAGATCGCCGGCAAGACCGCGGTGCTGACCACGGTGAAGGACTACACTCACCACAAGAACGCGGTTTGGGGCATCACCGCGCGCAACCGCGAACAGAACTTCGCGCTCAACGTGCTGATGGACCCGGAGATCGACTTCGTCACCCTTTTGGGCCAGGCCGGTACCGGCAAGACCCTGCTCACCTTGGCCGCGGGCCTGACCCAGACCCTGGAGAGCAAGATCTACAGCGAGATCATCATGACCCGGGTGACCGTGCCGGTGGGCGAGGACATCGGTTTCCTGCCCGGTACCGAGGAGGAGAAGATGACGCCGTGGATGGGTGCGCTGGAGGACAACCTCGATGTGCTGAACAAGACCGACGACGAGGCGGGCGAGTGGGGCCGGGCCGCGACCCAGGACCTGATCCGCTCCCGGATCAAGGTGAAGTCGCTCAACTTCATGCGCGGCCGCACCTTCATCAACAAGTTCCTGATCATCGACGAGGCGCAGAACCTGACGCCCAAGCAGATGAAGACCCTGATCACCCGCGCCGGCCCCGGCACCAAGGTGGTCTGCCTGGGCAACATCGCCCAGATCGACACGCCGTATCTCACAGAGGGCAGCTCCGGCCTGACCTATGTGGTCGACCGGTTCAAGGGCTGGCCGCACAGCGGCCACATCACCCTGGCGCGCGGCGAGCGTTCGCGCCTGGCCGACCATGCGGCCGGCGTACTTTAACTATGGCGAGTAATTAAATGATTTTGGTCACTGGCGGGGCGGGTTTTAGCTCCGACATAACGCCTGCTATGCAGGCATTAGTCTTCACTGAAACCCGCTGAGGTAAATCGTTATGCTATTGGTCACTGGCGGGGCAGGTTTTATCGGCTCCAACTTCATCTTGGACTGGCTGCGCGCGTCGGACGAGCCGGTCTTGAACCTGGACAAGCTGACCTACGCGGGCAACCTGGAGAACTTGGCGGCGTTGAAAGGTGATACTCGCCACATCTTCGTCCAAGGCGACATCGGCGACCGCGCGCTGGTCGAGAAACTGCTGAAGCAGCATCGGCCGCGGGCCATCGTCAACTTCGCCGCCGAGTCGCATGTCGACCGTTCCATCCACGGCCCGGAAGACTTCATCCAGACCAATGTGGTCGGCAGCTTCCACCTGCTGGAAGAGGCGCGCGCCTATTGGGGGGCCTTGCCGGAGGCGGAGAAGGGGGCCTTCCGCTTCCTGCATGTCTCGACCGACGAGGTCTACGGTTCGCTCGGGCCGAACGATCCCGCCTTCACCGAGACCACGCCCTATGCACCGAACAGCCCGTATTCGGCGTCGAAGGCGGCTTCCGACCACCTGGTGCGGGCCTATCACCACACCTATGGCCTGCCGACGCTGACCACCAACTGCTCGAACAACTACGGCCCCTACCAGTTCCCGGAGAAGCTGATCCCGCTGATGATCCTCAACGCCACCCGGGGCAAGCCGCTGCCGATCTACGGCGACGGCACGAACGTGCGCGACTGGCTCTACGTCGGCGACCATTGCACGGCGATTCGCGAGGTGCTGGCCCGAGGCCGTCTGGGCGAGACCTACAACATCGGCGGCTGGAACGAGAAGCCGAACCTCGAGATCGTCAATACCATCTGCGCCCTGCTCGATGAGCTGCGGCCCGACCCGGCCGGGCCGCACGCGCGGCTGATTACCTATGTGAAAGACCGGCCCGGCCATGATCGGCGCTATGCCATTGACGCGCGCAAGATCGAGCGCGAGCTCGGCTGGCGCCCGGCCGAGACCTTCGACACCGGCATCCGCAAGACGGTACGCTGGTATCTGGACAACATGGCCTGGGTCGAGCACGTCGCCAGCGGCGAGTACCGGCGCTGGCTGGAAAAGAACTATCAGGCGAGGGAATCGGCATGAGGAAAGGCATCGTCCTGGCCGGCGGCTCTGGCACCCGGCTCTACCCAGTGACCCACGCGGTGTGCAAGCAGCTGCTGCCGGTCTACGACAAGCCGATGATCTATTACCCGTTGGCCACCCTGATGTTGGCCGGTATCCGCGACATCCTGATCATCTCGACGCCGGACGACACGCCGCGCTTCGAGCGCATGCTGGGCGACGGCCGGCAGTGGGGGCTGAACCTCTATTACACGGTGCAGGCCGAACCCGAGGGCCTGGCCCAGGCCTTTATTTTGGGCGAGGGCTTCCTCGACGGCAGTCCCAGCGCCTTGGTACTCGGCGACAACATCTTCTACGGCCACGATCTGGCCAACGACCTGCGCCATGCCGTGACCCGACAAGCCGGGGCGACGGTGTTCGCCTATCCGGTCACCGACCCGGAGCGTTATGGCGTGGTCGAATTCGACGCCCGGGGCCGCGCGGTCAGCATCGAGGAGAAGCCCGCGCAGCCGAAATCGCGCTATGCCGTGACCGGTCTCTATTTCTACGACGACCGCGTGGTCGACATCGCCAAGAACCTGAAGCCATCGCCGCGCGGCGAGTTGGAGATCACCGACGTCAACCGCCAGTATCTGGAGTGGGGCGAGCTCGATGTCTCGGTCATGGGCCGCGGTCATGCTTGGCTCGATACCGGTACCCACGAGTCGCTGCTGGAGGCGGCGCAGTTCATCGAGACCATCGAGCGGCGGCAGGGACTCAAGATCGCCTGCCCGGAAGAGATCGCCTATCGCCTCGGCTATATCACGGCCGAGCAGGTCGAGCGCCTGGCCGAGCCGTTGAAAAAGAATGCCTATGGCCAATATCTCTTGGCCATGCTCAAAGACCAAGTGTTCTGAGTCGTTTCCGTATGAATGTCATCCCCACCGATTTGCCCGAAGTGATCCTGCTCGAACCCAAGGTGTTCGGCGACGAGCGCGGCTTCTTCATGGAAAGTTACAACAAGCGGGTGCTGGCCGAGGTCGGCATCCACCATGACTTCGTCCAGGACAACCACTCCCGTTCGGCCAAGGGCGTGCTGCGTGGCCTGCATTACCAATTGCAACAGGCCCAGGGCAAGCTGGTGCGGGTGGTGGCCGGCCGGGTGTTCGACGTGGCGGTGGACCTGCGCAAGAGCTCGCCGACCTTCGGCCGTTGGGCCGGGTTCGAGCTGTCGGCCGAGAACAAGCGCCTGGCCTGGATTCCGCCCGGCTTCGGCCACGGCTTCCTGGTCCTGTCCGATTCGGCCGATTTCCTGTACAAGGCCACCGACTACTATGCGCCGGAACATGAGCGCAGCGTGCTGTGGAACGACCCCGCCATCGGCATCCAGTGGCCGCTGGACGGCGAGCCGCTGTTGTCGGGCAAGGACCGGGCCGGCGTGCTCTTGAAGGACGCCGAGGTCTACCCGTGAGCCTGCGTATCCTGCTGACCGGCGGTAGCGGCCAGGTCGGTTGGGAGTTGCAGCGCACCCTGGCCTGCCTGGGCGAGGTGGGGGCGCCGAACCGGGCGGCCTTGGATTTGACCCAGGTCGACTCGATTCGCCAGGCCGTGCGCGACTGGCGACCCGATGTCATCGTCAACCCGGCGGCCCACACCGCGGTGGACAAGGCCGAGTCCGAGGCCGAACTGGCGACGGCGATCAACGCCACCGCGCCCGGCATCCTGGCCGAGGAGGCCGCCCGGCTCGGCGCGCTGCTGGTGCACTATTCCACCGACTATGTCTTCGACGGGACCAAGGCCACGCCCTACATCGAGGACGACGCGGCCAATCCGCAGAACGTCTACGGCCGGACCAAGTGGGCGGGGGAGCAGGCGGTGCGGACGAACAGCCCGAAACACCTGATCCTGCGCACCAGTTGGGTCTACGGCCGGCGCGGCGGCAATTTCCTGCTCACCATGCAGCGGCTGATGCGTGAGCGGCCGGAACTCAAGATCGTCGCCGACCAGATCGGCGCGCCGACCTGGAGCCGGCTCATCGCCGAGGCGACCGGTCAGATCCTGGCGCAATGTCTCGGGCCGGCCCGGCGGTCGGACTTCGCGCCTTGGGGCACCTATCACCTGACTTCCGACGGCGAGACCTCTTGGCATGGCTTTGCAGCGGCCATTGCCGAATTGAGCGGCATCGACCCGGTGCCCAAGCTCTCGCCGATTCCCAGCAGCGATTACCCGACGCCGGCCAAGCGCCCGGCCAATTCCCGGCTGTCGAACGCCAAGCTGGCGGCGACCTTCGGCCTCGGCCTACCCGACTGGCGTCAGGCCCTGGAACTCTGCCTCGGAGATTGAGCTTGTCCAAACGCGTTTCCGGTCCGCCGCGGCGTCCGCGCAACCCTGTGGCCAAGGCCGTGCGCACCCCGGCCTTCCGCATGCTGGTGGTGCCGGACAAGCGCAAGAAATGGCCGAAGCACCCCGCGCAGGACGAGGCGAATCCGGAGCTCGACGACGCAAAAAACGGGCCGAATGCAGGCGATGTCGATTCTCAAGATTAGTCAATAAACGGCTGTTTATTAAAAATAAAAAATATGGAGTCCAAGTCATTTCCGATGCGGCCCGGCCCGACGAATAGCGGTAGAATGCAGGGCTGAAATCGCCGCCCCGGATAAGCCCCCAGCATGACCCAGCCCCAGTTCGTCCACCTGCGCCTGCACAGCGAGTACTCCATCCAGGATGGCTTGCTGCGTATCGACGAGGCGGTGAAACAGGCCAAGGCGGATGCCATGCCGGCCCTGGCCCTGACCGATCTGGCCAACGTGTTCGGCATGGTCAAGTTCTATTCCGCCGCGCGCAAGGCGGGGGTCAAGCCGGTTTGCGGCTGCGATGTCTGGGCCGCCAATCCCGAGCAGATCGACAAACCGCATCGCTTGCTGCTGCTGGTCCAGCACCGCGAGGGTTATCGCCGGCTGTGCGAATTGCTGACCCGGGCCTATCGCGACAACCTGCACCGCGCTCGCGCCACCATCGACCCGCGCTGGTTCAGCGAGCTAGGCACCGATGGCCTGATCGCGCTGTCCGGCGCCCATCTCGGCGATGTCGGCCAGGCCTTGCTCAATGAAGCTCAGGAGCAAGCGCGCAAGCTGGCCCTGGACTGGGCGGCTTTATTTCCCGATCGCTATTATCTGGAGATCCAACGCGACGGCCGGCCGGAGGCAGAGCCGCATCTGGTGCGGGCGGTGGAGCTGGCGGCCGAACTGGGGCTGCCCGTGGTGGCCACCCATCCGGTCGAGTTCCTCAAACGCGAGGACTACAAGGCGCACGAGGCGCGGGTCTGCATCGCCGAGGGTGCAATCCTGGCCGACCGGCGCCGGCCGCGCGTGTTTACCGAACACGACTACTTCAAGAGCCAGGCCGAGATGGCCGAGCTGTTCGCCGACCTGCCCGAGGCCATGAGCAACAGCGTCGAGATCGCCCGCCGCTGCAACCTGACCCTGGAACTGGGCAAGAACAAGCTGCCGCTGTTCCCGACCCCGGCCGGGATGACGCTCGACGATTATCTGCGCCAGCGCTCGCAGGAGGGTTTGGCCCAGCGGCTGGAACTGCTCTATCCCGATCCGGCCAAGCGGGCCGAACAACTGCCGAGTTATCAGGAGCGCCTGGAGTTCGAGCTGGGCACCATCATCCAGATGGGCTTCCCGGGCTACTTTCTGATCGTGGCCGACTTCATCAACTGGGCCAAGCACAACGGCGTGCCGGTGGGGCCGGGCCGGGGCTCCGGCGCCGGTTCGCTGGTCGCCTACTGTTTGGGCATTACCGATCTCGATCCGACCCGCTACGATCTGCTGTTCGAGCGCTTCCTCAACCCCGAGCGGGTGTCCATGCCCGACTTCGACGTCGACTTCTGTCAGGACGGCCGCGACCGGGTGATCCAGTACGTGCGCGACAAGTATGGCCACGAGGCGGTATCGCAGATCGCCACCTTCGGCACCCTGGGTTCCAAGTCGGTGATCCGCGACGTCGGCCGCGTGCTCGACATGCCCTACAACTTCTGCGACATGCTGTCCAAGCTGGTGCCGATCGAGGGGGTGAAACCGGTGCCGCTGGCCAAGGCGCTGGAGCAGGAGGCGCAGCTCAAGGACAAGTACGAGGCGGAAGACGATGTGAAGGAGCTGTTCAACCTGGCCTTCAGCCTGGAAGACCTGACCCGCAACGTCGGCATGCACGCCGGCGGCGTGCTCATCGCGCCGAACAAGCTGACCGACTTCTGCCCGCTCTATCGGGCCGACGGTTCGGAGGCCATGGTCTCCCAGTTCGACAAGGACGACGTCGAGAAGGCCGGTCTGGTCAAGTTCGACTTCCTCGGCCTGCGCACGTTGACCATCATCGATTGGGCGGTGCGCTACATCAAGCGTCTGCATCCCGAGGTCGATCTGCGCATCGAGACCCTGCCGCTGGATGACGCGCCGACCTACAAGCTGCTCAAGGGCTGCAACACCACCGCCGTGTTCCAGCTGGAATCGCGCGGCATGAAGGACCTGATCCGGCGCCTGCAGCCGGACTGTTTCGAAGACCTGATCGCCCTGGTCGCCTTGTTCCGCCCCGGTCCGCTGGAATCGGGCATGGTCGACGACTTCATCAACCGCAAGCACGGCAAGGCGGAGATCTCTTATCTGCACCCCATGCTCGAAGGCGTGTTGAAGCCGACCTACGGCGTCATCGTCTACCAGGAGCAGGTGATGCAGATCGCCCAGATCATGGGCGGCTACACCCTGGGCGCCGCCGACCTGCTGCGCCGGGCCATGGGCAAGAAGAAGCCGGAGGAGATGGCCGAGCACCGCGGCATGTTTGTCGACGGCGCGGTGGCGAAGGGGGTCGAGTCGGCCCAGGCCGAATACATCTTCGACCTGATGGAGAAGTTCGCCGGCTACGGCTTCAACAAGTCGCACTCGGCCGCCTACGCCCTGGTCTCCTATCAGACCGCCTGGCTCAAGGCGCATTACCCGTCCGCCTTCATGGCCTCGACCCTGTCGGCCGATATGGACGCCACCGACAAGGTGCGCAATTTCTACGAAGACACCGTGGCCAACGGCCTCGAGGTGCTGGCGCCCGACATCAACCTGTCCGACTACCGTTTCGTGCCGATCGACGCCAAGCGCATCCGCTACGGCCTGGGTGCGATCAAGGGCACCGGCGAGTCGGCCATCGCCGCCATCATCCAGGCACGGGAGGAGGGTGGCCAGTTCAGCGACCTGTTCGACTTCTGCCGCCGGATCGATCGCCGCATCGTCAACCGCCGGGTGATCGAGGCCCTGGTCCGCGCCGGTGCCTTCGACGCCCTCAATCCCAATCGGGCACAGTTGTTCAACGCGGTCGGCCTGGCCATGGAGTGGGGCGACACCGTGCAGCGCAACGCCGCGCAGGACAGCCTGTTCGGCGAGGCGATGAGCGAAGTGCCACCGGGCCTGCCTGAGGCCAGCGAGTGGCCATTGAAGGAAAAACTGGTTCAGGAAAAGGGCGCGCTCGGCTTTTATTTCAGCGGCCATCCCTTCGATGCCTATCGCCAAGACTTGGTCGGGATTGTCGACAAGGGTTTGAATCAGCTCACGCCGCAGCAGCAACCAGTCTGGATGGCCGGTACCGTACTGGCTGTGCGCACCCAGATGACCCGGCGCGGCAAGATGGCCTTTGTCCTGCTCGACGATGGAGATCGGAA